>JBIKJM010000005.1:0-18197 GCA_044360985.1 Sediminibacterium sp.
TCTAAATTAATTCGTACACAAATAGAAAGAACTGCAGAGGGCGAACATTCAAGTCCTTTGTTTCTAACTAGTAGTTTTTGTTTTGATGAAGCCGAGACCATGCGTGCAGCGTTTGCAGACGAATCCGATACGAATATTTATAGTCGATTCTCTAATCCGAATGTACAAGAGTTTGTAGATCGATTAGCGGTTTTGGAACACGCAGAAGCAGGCTTTGCCACAGCAAGTGGGATGAGTGCCGTATTTGGTTCTTTCATGGCCTTATTAAAAAAAGGGGATCATCTTTTATCTTGTAATGCTGTTTTTGGTAGCACCCATAATGTGGTGACTAAATACCTGCCAAAATACGGAATGGAATATAGTTATGTATCCGCAAATGCTTCTGCTGCAGAATGGGAAGCTGCGATACAACCCAATACAAAAATGATTTATTTAGAAACACCTACTAATCCTGGATTAGAAGTGTTGGATATTGCAATGATAAGTACGATTGCAAAAAAGCACAATGTCATTTTAAATGTTGATAATTGTTTTGCCACTCCTATTGGTCAAACACCCATTGATCTTGGCGCAGACCTTGTAGTACATTCTGCTACGAAATGGATTGATGGACAAGGACGTGTACTAGGTGGTGCAGTAGTCGGTAGAAAAGATTTGATTCAAGAAATATATTTATTCTGTAGAAACACAGGACCATCCCTATCCCCTTTCAATGCATGGGTATTGAGTAAGAGTTTAGAAACCTTAGAAGTTCGAATGGAAAGACATTGCAAGTCCGCTTTTTCGATTGCACAAAAATTAGAAGGACATGCAAAAATTAATTTTGTAAAATATCCATTCCTTGCATCCCATCCACACCATACAATTGCCATTAAGCAAATGAAAAACGGTGGCGGCATTGTATGCTTTGAATTAAAAGGTGGACTTGAAGCAGGACAACAATTTTTAAACCATTTAAAAATGCTTTCCTTAACTGCGAATCTTGGAGATAGCAGAAGTATTGCATCTCATCCAGCCAGTACCACCCATGCTAAACTTTCCGAAGCAGAAAGACAAGCCCTTGCAATTACCCCAGGACTCATCAGAATTTCAGTAGGCCTAGAACATGAGGAAGATATTTTAAACGATATTTTACAAGCGCTTGACGCCTAAATTATATATTCGTTATAATTGCATACCCTACTCACAACCCTGAGTGGGGTATTTTTTTGCTATTCATTGTGTCCTTTTAACAATTTAGTTTGTATATTGAATATGCTAAAAATAAACGACGACTAAAATAAGACCTATGAAATTAAAAACAGGTGTATTGCTCTCTTTAATGATGTTTCTCCAATATTATATTTGGGGTGCTTGGTATGTAACAATGGGCACCTATATGGGTGAAAAATTAGGTGCATCAGGGGTAGCCATTGGTGCTGCATATGGTGCTGGTGCAATTGCTACCATCATCTCTCCTTTCTTTGTAGGCATGATTGCGGATCGCTATTTTGCTGCTCAAAAAATCATGGGTGTATTACATATTGTAGGTGCCACTTTATTATTTTTCGCCACTAAAGTAGATAATAATAGTTTTTATTGGGTAATACTTGTGTACTCTTTACTATACATGCCAACAATTGCTTTAAGTAATAGTGTAGCATTTGCGCAAATGACAGATCCAGGAAAACAATTCCCTTGGATTCGCGTATTCGGTACCTTAGGTTGGATTGCAGCTGGTTTAGTGATTAGTCAATTAGGTATTGAAAAAACCGAAGGTACTTTTATCGTTGCTGCTGGTATTTCTGCAGCCTTAGGTCTATTGAGCTTTGCTTTACCAAATACGCCTCCAAAAGCAGCAGGTACACCTTCTTCTATGGGTGCTATTTTAGGGAAAGATGCTTTTGTATTATTAAAGAATAAATCTTTCTTAGTATTCTTTATTTCTGCGATTGCTATTTGTATTCCTTTATCTTTTTATTATGGATTTGCCAATCCTTTCTTAAATGAAATTGGATTAGATAATGTAGCTGGCAAAATGACAATGGGTCAAATGTCAGAAGCCATTTTTATTTTAGCCATCCCATTCTTATTCAATAAAATTGGCGTTAAAAATATGTTGATTGTTGGTATTACTGCATGGATACTCCGTTATGTATGTTTTGCTTATGGCAATATGGATGCAAGTTGGATGTTGTATGCAGGTATTATTTTACATGGCATTTGTTATGACTTTTTCTTTGTGACAGGTTATATGTATACAGAAAAGAAGGCGGGTGAAAATATTAAAAATGCAGCTCAAGGATTATTCACTTTTGCTACCTATGGTGTAGGTATGTTCATTGGTACCAACTACAGTGGATTTGTTGTGGAGCAAAATAAATTAGCAGAAGCAACTGGTCACAACTGGCAAAGTATCTGGTTAACTCCAGCAGCAATTGCAGGGGCAGTATTGATTGCCTTTATCTTATTCTTTAAAGAGAAAAAAGAAGTTGCTACTGCTTAATTCAATATTTTAAAAGCCTATCCCCTTGGATAGGCTTTTTTACCAAATAATTTTTTTCATTTTTCATCTATTTCAAATATGAGAATCGCAATGTTAGGTGCTGGGTTTATTGGCCGTTTTTATGCTGATGCATTACAAGGCTATAGAAGTAAAGACAAAGTCGTAAGTGTTTATGCACGCCGCGAAGAATCAGCAAAGAAATTTGCTGCAGATTATAATTGTGCCCACTGGACCACCGAAATGGAAGCAGCCATTACGCATCCTGATGTAGATATTGTTTGTATCGCTCTACCTAATAATTTACACGAAGCCGCTGTGATGATGTGTTGCAAACATAAAAAAGCGGTCATGACCACTAAGCCGCTTGGCCGAAATGGTACAGAAGCAAAGCGTATGTTGATTGCAGTAGAAGAAGCCGGTATTTTTAATGGTTATTTAGAAGATCTTGTCTACACGCCTAAATTTATCAAAGCAAATCAAAGTGTGAAAGAAGGCGCATTGGGACGTGTATTATGGGCAAAGTCTCGCGAAACACATCCTGGTCCGCATAGTGAATGGTTCTGGGATATTGAGCAAGCAGGTGGTGGATGTATTTTAGATTTGGGTTGTCATTGCGTGGAGATATCTAGAAGTTATATTGGTAAGGATATCAAACCAATTGAAGTGATGTGTTGGGCAGATACACAAGTCAAACCAATTGAAGCAGAAGACCATGCGATAGGATTAGTAAAATATGAAAACGGTGCAATTGGACAATTTGAAGTGAGTTGGACTTTTAGAGGAGGCCTAGATTTAAGGGACGAAGTGATGGGTACAGAAGGGACTATTTGGATTAATAGTTTTTTAAGAACAGGCTTTGAGATGTTTACCACCGGTAAAGGTGGTGACTATATTGCAGAAAAAGCGGAGAGCGATAGAGGTTGGTTATTCCCTGTTGGCGATGAATTGAATGAACTTGGATACAACCATATGTTCATGGATATGTTCAACTCCATCGAAAAAGGTGCAGCTCCAAAAGAAACATTTTACGATGGCTATGTAGTGAATTGTATTTTAGACGCAGCATACAAATCTGCTAAAACAAAATTATGGGAACCTGTTCAATTGGATATTTGGAGAGGTCAAACTGGCTTAACAAAAGAGAGTCATTTAGTAGAATACGATGCAGACCATTATTTAGTGAAGGAAGAGATGACGCATTATGGTGCAAAGAAATTAATTCTGAAGCATAAGACTACAGGGAAAATATCTGAACAAACAATTAATTAATTTATTGAAAATGGTAAGTTTAGGGATGCAAAACCAGCGACCATTATTTCAAATTCAATTACTTGGAGACCATGCTATTGTATACAAAAAATTATCAGCGCTAGTAGAAGATATTGATTTAGATTTATTGGCATTCAATCAATATGTAAAGAATGAAAAAATAAAGGGCGTAAAAGATATCATACTTGCTTACGATACACTAACACTAATCTATGATATCATTCAATTTGATGCTAATCCATTTTTAGTAGCTCATCAAATTTTAGAAACTTTTTCATCATCAAATATTCATATTGAGCAAAATGAAAAAAAACCAATCATAGAGATCCCAGTTTGTTATGACCCTAGTTTAGGTATCGATTTGAAAGAAGCTGCAATAATTGCCAATTGTAGTATTGAGGGGCTGATACAAAAACATACTGAGCATATTTATAGTGTTTACTGTCTCGGATTTTTACCTGGCTTTGCATACATGGGTGATGTTCCAAATAAAATTCAATTACCAAGACACCCAAAGCCAAGAGCAAAAGTATTTGCAGGCAGTGTGGGCATTGCAGGAAAACAAACAGGCATCTATCCAATGGATTCGCCCGGTGGTTGGCAAATCATTGGTCGTACACCCATAAAAATATTTGACCCAGTAAAGCTCTCCCTTTTCAAATCCGGAGATCGGGTAAGGTTTAATTCAATTGACTTGGCAATGTTTCACCAATTAAACAACCAAGAAGATGTCCATTAAAATTATCAAAAAAGGTTTGTCCGATCGCATTGTTGATCAAGGCAGATTTGGTTATCAAGATATTGGGATTCAACCATCTGGACCAATGGACTTTTTGTCGGCTCAATTGGCGAATGTGATTTTAGGCAATGAAGTATATCATCCTGTTTTTGAATTACATTTCCCAGCTTCTGTTTTTGAATTTCAAGAGCCTATGTATATCTGTATTAGCGGTGCTAATTTTGTGCCAGTGATCAATGAAAAAAGTATTGCACTTAATACGCCTATACAAGTGCATCCTAAAGATCAACTTAGCTTTCTGCAACCCATTGAAGGTCGATCTGCCTATATCGCTTTTAAAGGTAAGTTGGATGAAAATAAAAAATGGTTGAATAGCTATACTAGTTTCCAAACCACTTTAAGCAAGGAGGATGTCTTTTCTATTGTACCTGCTCCTATCTCTGATGGATCATTGAATGCAATTCAACATGATTTAGTACAACAAGTTCAAACCACTTTATTTAATGCACATGAAATTAGATTTATTCCTGGACCAGCCTGGAATGATTTAGCACCTGCATCCATTCAAGATTTGATGCAACAATCATTCACCATTGATACAAATTCAAATCGAATGGGCTTTTTATTGGAAGGAACCCCTATCCATTTAACTGAGCCAAAACAATATGTTTCAAGTGCAGTCACAATGGGTACATTACAATTGTTGCCCAATGGTCAAATCATCGTCTTAATGGCTGATCATCAAACCATTGGAGGTTATGCCAATTTGGGTCAAATAATTTTGGTAGATTTACCTAGGCTTGCACAATTAAATAACCATAGTCATTTTAAGTTAAGCATTACCAATGTTGAAACAGCGCATCAACTCTACCGATCAATACAGTCCTGGTTTATCCATTGACATCAATTGTGATATGGGAGAAGGTATGCAAAATGATGCCTTATTAATGCCCTATATTAGTAGTGCAAATATTGCATGTGGGTATCACGCTGGGGATGAAGCTACCATAAAAAGAACCATCGAATTGGCATTAGAAAACAATGTGGCTATTGGCGCACATCCAAGCTACCATGATCGAGAAAATTTTGGGAGACTTTCTCAAACAATTGCTTTAGTTGAACTCGCTGAACTAATAAGTGATCAAATATATTTATTTGAAAAAATCACCAACCAGATGGGTTGCAAGATTCATCATATAAAACTGCATGGTGCTTTATACAATGATTGTGCTATTGATCCTTTATCAAGTAAGATTGTAGCACAAACAATTCAAGCCATTGATCCTTCCATTATGTTGTATGGATTGAGTGGAAGTCATACGATTAAAGAAGCAAAAGCAATTGGCTTACAAACTGTACAAGAAGTTTTTGCGGATAGAACCTATCAGTCAAACGGACAATTAACACCAAGGTATTTAGATCATGCGCTCATCACAGATCCAATTGAATCTGCAAAGCAAGTCTTATCAATGGTATTAGATCAAGAGATAAAGACAATTGACGGAACGATGATTGGAGTCAACGCAGAAACGATTTGTATTCATGGAGATCATGAAGGAGCGGTTGAAATCGCAAAACACTTATTCAGTTCATTACAACAATACCAGATTGAAATCAAACAACCCTAATTCAAAAGCGACAGTGCCCTCTTTAACAGGGATTAGTTTAGGTGCCGCTTTTTTAATGGCCAACTCATCGATTGGACCTGGCTTTCTAACTCAAACTTCATTTTACACAGAACAACTATTGACTAGTTTTGGGTTTGTTATTTTAATTTCTATTCTTCTTGACTTTGGTGCACAAATTAATATTTGGAGAGCTATTACTTTAAGCGGAATGCGTGCTCAAGAAATTGCGAATCAATTACTGCCAGGTCTTGGATACATTTTATCGCTATCGGTGGTATTAGGTGGATTTGCATTCAATATTGGCAATATTGCAGGTTGTGGACTTGCACTCAATATATTAACGGGTATCAGCTTTGCAAAAGGGGCTATGTTAAGTGGTATCATTGCCATACTTATTTTCTGGATAGATGAGATAGGTAAAATGTTAGACCGCCTCACCAAAATTTTAGGCATCGTAAAAATAAGTTTGACCTTGTTGATTGTGTATGCAGCAAATCCACCCATTTTGGATGCAGTGCACCATAGTTTTGTACCAGAACAAATTTCATTATTGGCAATTGTCACCATTGTTGGTGGGACAGTGGGCGGCTATATTACTTTCTCTGGGGCACATCGATTGGTGGATGCTGGGATGGTTGGACCAGAACATATTGGATTTGTTACCAAAAGTGCTAGCAGGGGTATCCTCATCTCCTCTTTTATGCGCTTTATTTTATTCTTAGCAGTAATAGGCGTGGTCTCTCAAGGTGTACATCTTGATAAAAATAATCCTGCTGCCACTGTATTTGAAACTGCTGGAGGAAGATGGGGCTTATTTGTATTTGGTATTGTATTATGGAGCGCAGCTATTTCATCTGTGATAGGTGCATCCTATACCTCTTATTCATTTATTAAAAAATTAGATATCCCATTTTTAAATCATGAGCGATTTGCTATCAGTGGATTTATCTTGATTTCTACTTCTTTATTTATTTGGATTGGCAAACCAAAAGAATTATTGCTTTTTGCTGGATTAATCAACGGATTCATACTCCCATTTGCACTCGCGATCATGTTAATTGCAAGCAGAAAAATTCCTGTTTTAAAACAATATAAATACCCCTTGTGGATCGAACTAGCTGGATGGCTTGTTGTCCTACTGATGGGATCTATGAGCATCTATGCCCTCATTGAATCCACCCTAAAATAAAAAATGGCTAACAAATTAATTAACTTTCACATCCGTATCCAATAGATCCATCTTTTGTTCTTTAGGTTTTACCCCAAAATTATAACGGATATTGATACCAAATCTTCTTGTATCATTTTCTCTAAATCCTACGGCATAAATACTACCCTGCCTTAGTGTAAATGTATTTTTATTGGTAAAGAAGATGTCGTTCATGGATAAGGTCACTGTTAATTTTTTATTCAAAAATTGTCGATTCAATGAACTATTCAATTGACCAAAATTTTCTAATTCATAAAATTGCTGTTGTCCATTGGTTCTCCAAAATCCATTGATGGTAAATGTAGAAAGCTTATCTAATTTCAAAGACTGGAAAGTAAAGAAAGTCCAGGTGGCTTTGTCAAAAACGATTGGCTTTTGCTCGTAAATACCATTGTATACATTATGGTTTAATTGGGCACCAACTACAGCAAAAAAAGCTTTTCCTGGAGGAATCACAGCGATACCCCTAAAATAAGTCTCTCTGCTTCTACCTAGATTGTCATAAGTACGATATGCAACTTGATTATTGGTTGGCGATTGGTAGAGCACATTTGTGAAAATGTCTTTGGTCTCATTTACGCCAAAAGCAAATATTGGCTTGTCGTCCACACTAATATTCGCTTCATAATTGGAAGTAAACTGTGGCCTTAAAGTCGGATTACCTGATTCATATAAAAAAGGATCAATGTATCTAGGAAAAGGATTTAAGAACTCATAACTAGGTCTGCTGATGGTTTTACGATATACTAAATAACCACGCATTTCATATCCAGCAATTTTAAAAAGCTTACGACTTAAAAAAACATAAGGAAAAGCATCTGTTCGGTTCAATGAAAATGAAGTGTCAGAAGGAATTTTTTGATTCCCTTGCATGATGGTTTGCTCTATCCTAGTGCCAACTTTAAGCACCACTGCGCCCCAAGTTTTTGAACCTTGCAAATAACCTGCATTGATCTGTTCTTTAAAATTGTAGACACTTGTTCTAAAGGCATCTTTAACTATATTCCCATTTAAATCTTTTTTGTAATTGGCATTATTACGAAAACTTAAAATGCTTGACTTTAAACCAGCTTCAATAGTGATGCCAAATCGCTTCTTTTTATAATCTGTTTGATAGGTTAGAAAATCTCTACCATTGATAAAATTACCAGATCCTTTTGAGGCAAGTCCACCAGCAAAAAATGTATTATTATAGGTTTGATCAGTATTAGATTGAATAAAATTATAGGAAAAATCTATCGTCCATTCTCCACCTAAAGAATCCAATTTAAGTTTTGACCTTACGGATTGGTTGAAGTTAAAATTTGAACCATCATTTTCAACCAGAGAAGCTATACTACTTAAATTTTTCTTTGCAGAAATTTTTTCAAGTATGGATGCATTATTTGTGCTATTGATAAATGATTGACCACTTATCCTTGCATCATAGTTTAATTCAAAACGATCTGTCCAATTTCTACCCAATCCAAATCCAATATATGCAGATCTATTTGGGCTCAAAGTTTTTGCAGTTTGTTTCAACACCGTGTCGATGGATAAAAAGCGATCTGTATTCACAATATTATAACCATCATTTTGATTGTATTGTGTGTTCAAATAGGAATTATATTTATCTGTGGTATTGTTTAGTGTAAGTCCTATGAATTGGTTTCCATAAACACCTTGATTCATTCCAGTATTAACGGAACCATTCAATCCAATTTTGACGCCTTTTTTCAAAACAATATTCACCACACCCCCACCACCAGATGCATCGTATTTTGCAGAAGGTGTTCTTACCAGTTCAATTTTTTGAATAGAACTTGGCGGTAAACTTTTTAATAAGGTAGCCATATCAGTTGCACTCATCCTTAACTCTCTTCCATTGATCTGTATGCCAGCAGGAGATAACCCATTTAAATAAATATTCCCATCCTGGTCAATAAAAATACCAGGTATTTTCTCCATGGTCTCATAGGCATTGGTCGACGCAGCCGCTAAAGGCTCAGGATCCACCACAGATTTATCGTCCTCTTGTCTAATCAAAGGCTTAGTGGAAGTTACCACTACTTCTTTCAATTGACCATTCATCTCCTTCAGTTAAATCTTTACACTATTTAAGTTTTCAAATTTGATCGTCCTATTGTCCATTTGATATCCTACCGCACTCGTTTTTATATTATAGAGTTTTCCAGTGGCTAAAATGATGCTTGCAATACCATTGCTATCAGCAACTATATTTTGGGGCATGACACTATCTATTGTCTGAATCGTAATATTGGCAAAAGCAATGGATTGGCTTTTTTTATCTAGAACTGATAACTTCAATGGTGACATTTGACCAAAGCTGGCCATTTGTATTAAGACAAATAAAAATAAAAATACTACTCTTGTAAACCTTTTTTTAAACCACCTCATCTAGTAATAAAAATTTGTGGAGAATAGCGGGTTCGAACCGCTGACCTCTTGCATGCCATGCAAGCGCTCTACCAACTGAGCTAATTCCCCTTAAAGGGTGCAAATCTAAGCGCAAATGGGGGAATTGCAAGGGGGAAAGGCAATAAAATCAATACTTTGATAAGAATGCTTCTTGATGGCAAAATATCATTAAAACCTGTTCAAATCTAGCTCAAAAGCAAAATTTGGGACAGAAATGGGACAGAAAAATACAAAAGGAACAGTTACTATCATTAATGCTAGTGGCAGGATTAGATTAAGATGGCGTTTTAAGGCTATTAGGTACTCAATTAGTTTGGGCGCATACACTAAATCGAATTTATTTCAAGCGCGCATAATAGCTCTTAAAATGATCCCAAAAAGCTGTAAAATTCTTAATCCTCAAATAAGAAACTGGTTTTGTAAATTATTATTCAATAGATGTAATAGAAGAATTAACTTGAATTTTATCTTATTTGCTTAATATGATTTTTCTAATTCTGTGGTTAAGCAGATCAGAAAATACAAGATTACCCTCATTGTCTAAAATAATTCCAAAGGGTCTGTTCATACTAGCTAAAACAGAATTGCCATTATCTCCACTATATGCTGCTACACCATTACCACCAATTGAATAAATAATTCCAGATTTGAATATTTTAAATATTTTATGATTTATAGCATCCGTAAAATAAATATTTCCAATATTATCAACTGCAATTCCAGAGCAATATATTTTAACATCTAAAGCTTTAGCACCATCTTGATAAAATCCACCTCCACCTGCTATTCTTGTTTTAGTTCCATCACTAGAAATTTTCCAAATTATACTTTCATCTCCAACTCCATTGTTACTAGAAGCATACATGTCGCCTGTATATTTATCATATATAAAATCACTGACACGTGTCAAATCACAAAATTTAGTTATAATACCAGTTGTGCTAATTTTCCTTATTCCGCATTCATTTACAAAAATTATGTTATTAGAATTGTCAATTATAATTTGAATTGGATAACTAAGTTGAGCATCAAGCGCTTGACTACCATCACCAATACACCCATTACTTCCTGTACCTGCTATTTTTGTTAATACGCCTGTTGGTGTCAATTTTTTAATCACAGGTCCGTTTACAACATCAAAAATGGTAAAAAAATAATTTCCTGAATTGTCAAATGTAAAACCATTAATCCCACCGATACCAATTGTATTTACTGCCTTTGATATTATACCATTACTTGATATTTTTCTTATTCCTGCTCCTGAACCTTGGTCTTGTATAATGATATCACCATTTTTCCTATCATACAATAAGTAACGAGGAGTTGATAAAGTACTATTAATTGCTAACGCTCCATCACCTGTAGAAGAATTTGTGCCATTTCCTGCAATTGTTACTATTTTATTGGTAAAACTATTAGGAAAAAAATAAAGTGAATCAGCACGTGAAAAAACAAAGCATGAAGAGAGTCTTATACTGTCTTTATAAGTTGCTACGATTAATTTTTTGCTAATTGAATCACAACCAGAAAGAACTTTTGTTTGTGAATTATCAACATCTGAAGCATTCTTACTGCAACTAACAATTAAAACAATAAACAAGAAATAAAAAAATTTCATATTATACAATTAAATAATAAAAAATAACAAATATATTAATTTTATTTTATATAATTACCAATTTAATGTATCAAATTTATTGATTTAACATTTTAAATTCCTAGTTAGATATAGTTTTAAAGAATATTTATCTATATCCATTAGAAAATTAGATATCACAATAGAAAATCAATTAAACATTCCCATCAAGTATGGTAAAGGATTAAGTGATTAAGAAGTAGACATAGAAAGGATTTGAGTAACGCTGACCTCTTGCATGCCATGCAAGCGCTCTACCAACTGAGCTAATTCCCCCTTTTTTAAAATACACCTACAATAAAAAAGAGCAACGAAAAAATCGTTGCTCTTTTTTATACAAGATTATTTTAAATTAAGTTTTCTCCTACGCCGTCTATCCAATCTTTTACAGCTGCAGTCGTAACAGATTTTGGACGCTCTAATGGGAAGCCTAATGCACGATCCCAAGTTAAACTTGCCAATACACCTAAAGCACGACTAACTGCAAATAAAACGGTATAGAATTCGTATTCCACTATGCCATAATGCACTAATAATGCACCACTATGTGCATCCACATTTGGCCAAGGATTTTTTACTTTTCCTAATGATTCTAAAATTGGTGGTACAGTCTCATAAATATTCCAAACCGTATTCACTAATTTATCATCTGGCAAATGTTTCTTACCAAATTCCATTTGTGCTGTGAAACGAGGATCAGTTTTTCTCAATACTGCATGACCATAACCTGGCACGACTTTACCTTCACCCAATGTCTTTTGAACATAATCAACAATCTGTTCTTTACTAGGGCTATCTGTTCCAATAGCTTCTTGCATATCAAAAATCCATTTGATCACTTCTTGATTTGCTAGTCCATGTAAAGGACCTGCTAAACCATTCATTCCTGCAGCATAACTTAAATAAGGATCACTTAATGCTGAACCAACTAAATGCGTTGTATGCGCAGATACATTTCCACCTTCATGGTCTGCATGAATGGTCATATACAAGCGCATTAATTCTTTTGTACTCTCGTCTTCGTAACCCATCATGTATGCAAGGTTACCAGCCCAATCCAATAAACCATTTGGATGAATATGTTGGTTGTTCTTATATTTTCTTCTGTAGATATACGCAGCGATTCTTGGTAATCTTGCGATCAAGTCCATTGAATCATCATAAGTGTATTGCCAATAATCTTTTTTGTTCATGCCTTTTGCATATGCTTGCGCAAACTTGCTTTCAGTTTGTAAAGCCATCACAGCTGCAACATACATGGTCATTGGGTGTGCGCTAATTGGAAATGCATCTATCACATCAAATACATGGGATGGAACATGGCTTCTTCTTTGCCAGTTGCTGGTCACTTTTTTAACATCTCTATCAGTCGGTAATTCACCAATCATCATTAAATAAAACAACCCCTCTGGTAATGGCTCGTCCCCACCTTGTACTTTTGGTAATTTTGCTTGTAATTCTGGAATGGAGTACCCTCTGAAACGAATACCTTCTTGCGCATCTAATAAACTCGTCTCTGTAACAAGACCAGTCATGCCTCTCATACCTTGATACACTTGGGCTAAAGTGATTTCTCCAATCTTCTTTTCGCCGTGCACTTTAAGCATTTCTTTGATCTCAGTAGCTGCGACAGTTGCTTTCTCACCAAAACGGTCTTTGATCTCTTCCATATACCCAATTATTATTGTTAAAGAAACGATTTAAAATTGGACACAAAGTTAACTAAGAAATGCTTATTTAGGGGCTTTTTTGTATAAATAATAGACCACAAAGACAAAAATAATGTTGGGTATCCAAGCCGCTATAAACGGAGGTAGATTGCCCTTTGTGGAGAAGATGGTAGAGAACCGATCTGTGATAATAAACAATGCCGCAATGGTAAAGCCCATTGCCAAATGCGCCCCACTTCCACCCCTGACTTTTCTGCCAGCAATGATGGCGCCAATCATGGTTAATAGTAATACCGTAATGGGCGTTGCATCACGTCTATAACGTTCTATTTTTAACTCATTTAAGCCCTCTGAACCCCTTAAGGCTTCTTTCTTTATCTGTTTAATTAACTGTGGCGTTGTTAATTTGTCTTTGGCATATTTGTCCTTTTCCAAATCAACCGGTTTAAATGGATATTTTTTATGTGTATTTGGCAGATAAGTCACAATTTCTTTTTTGTCTGATACATTACGCTCCAGCACTTCTGTTAATTCCCAATCCTTTTTTGCGGTATCCCAAATAATGACTTCCGCACGAATATTATACACAACTTGATCCCCTTTGACAGTATAAGCAAAAAAGTTATTCCCTCTTTTGTAGGCAGTATCATATCCATAAATCCCTGCGTAAGTAAAGGAATCAATCCTAAAATAATAGTCATTAGACCCTCTTAATAATGCGTTGTAGGAAGAGTTAGCGTCAATATAGGTGGCTTCAAAATCTCCACGAATATTATTTGCTTTTGGCACAATCCATTGGTTCGCTATCCATAACACAAACCCTAGAAAAAGGCCTCCAATCCAATATGGTCTTAACCAGCGATTGTATGAAGTACCGCTTGCTAAAATAGGAACAATCTCAGTTTGTCCTGCCATTTTAGAAGTAAAAAAGATCACGGCAATAAAAACAAACAATGGGAAAAGCAGTGCTATAATATGGGGTATAAATCCAACATAATAATTTTTTATGACCTCTGAGCTCGTCAAACCAGATCGAACAAAATCATCTGTTTTTTCACTCACATCAATGACCACTGCAATGACTGCAAAGAAAAAGATGGCAAAGAAAAATACTGCCAAAAAATTTTTTAATATATACCAGTCCAGTTTTTTCAATGCTTATAATCTTTTACTGATTTGTGGAATCATGGCTGTTTTCCATGCTTTATAATCTCCAGCAATAATATGTATTCTAGCTTGTTCGACCAACCAAAGGTAAAAGGATAAGTTTTGTATACTTGCTAGCTGCATGCCTAGGATTTCATCTGCTGCAAATAAATGTCTTAAATACCCTTTAGTATAGTATTGACTCATTTCATTGGGTATCCCCGGATCTATTGGACTAAAATCTTTATACCATTTTTTATTCTTAATATTAATGACGCCCTCAGAAGTAAACACCATGCCATTACGCCCATTTCTGGTAGGCATCACACAATCAAACATATCTATCCCTAAATCAATGGCCTCTAAAATATTCCAAGGGGTGCCTACGCCCATTAAATAACGTGGCTTATCCTTAGGTAAGTTTTCACAACATAGGGCAGTGAATTCATACATTTCCTCCTCGGTCTCCCCCACACTTAATCCACCAATGGCATTGCCTACTGCATTTTTAGAAGCAATATACTCACAAGAAGCTTTTCTTAAATCCTTATACAATCCACCTTGTACAATTGGAAATAAATTCTGCGTATGCCCATATAAGTCGGGTGTTTCTGCCAATCTATTAAAACACCTGTCCAACCAAGTATGCGTTAAATCCATGCTTTTACTTACGTATTCATAAGTACTTGGAATAGGAGGACATTCGTCAAAAGCCATGATGATATCAGCGCCAATACTTCTTTGTATATCCATCACATTTTCTGGACTAAACAAATGCTTACTACCATCGATATGAGATTGAAAGACCACCCCTTCTGGTTTGATTTTTCTGTTATTGGCCAAGGAGAAAACTTGGTAACCACCACTATCTGTTAAAATAGGGCGATTCCAGCCCATGAATTTGTGCAGCCCACCAGCAGCTTCAAGCACTTCTGTACCGGGTCTAAGGTATAAATGATAGGTATTTCCAAGTATAATTTTTGCATTGATATCCTGCTTCAATTGTTGTTGTGTCACTGCTTTTACAGTACCAATGGTACCCACAGGCATGAAAATGGGTGTCTGGATGACCCCATGATCTGTCGTGATGGTACCTGCTCTTGAAGCACCATGTTGACTCTCTGCTGCTAATTCAAATTGTAATGCCGCCATGAGGCAAAGGTAAGGTCAAAAATCTTTACTTTTGCGCTATGACAATCAATCTACCCTTTTCATCAACTCTTCTATCAGAACTACTTATAGGCTTTTTTGCAGCTGTTATTGTCATTCAGGTTTTTTATTATTTATTCTTTTTTTTAAGACTCGCTATTTATAAGAAGCCAAAAAAAACTGGTCATGTAGAGCACCCTGTTTCTGTAGTCATTTGTGCACGTGACGAAGCACATAATTTAGCAAATACTTTGCCAGGTGTTTTGGTGCAAGAATATAGTACCACGCACGAAGTCGTATTAGTGAATGACAATTCAGAAGATGAGACGAAATATTTACTGGATGAATTTAAAAAGTCATTTAAAAATTTGAACCCAGTATTATTAACACAGGAAGCGAAAATGATTGCAGGAAAGAAATTTCCACTTTCAATGGGTATCAAGTCAGCTAAAAATGAAACTTTATTATTAACAGATGCAGATTGTTTACCTGCAAGTGAGCATTGGATGCGATTGATGCAGGACGGATATGATGAAGGAAAAGAAATTGTATTAGGATATGGTGCTTATAAAAAGAAGCCAGGCTTACTCAATAAGCTCATTCGATTTGAGACTTTTCAAACTGCATTGCAATATTTCTCTTATGCCTTAGCAGGATTGCCTTATATGGGGGTTGGACGCAATCTATCTTATAAGCGTGAATTATTTATTAAGAATAAAGGCTTCTCTTCGATCAATCAAATTCCAAGTGGTGACGATGATTTATTCATCAATCAAGTGGCTAATCGACGCAATACAGCCATTGTGGTAGACCATGATGCGCATACACTTAGTGAACCTAAGACCAGATTTAAAGATTGGATGACTCAAAAATACCGCCATTATACCACCAGTAAGTTTTATAAAAAGAAACATGTTTTTTTATTAGGCCTTTTTTCAATCAGTCAATTCTTAGTCTACCCAGCAATGATTGTAGCACTTATTTTTACAAAAGAATATACTATTATTATTGGCATATGGGCATTTAGAGCTTTGTTACAAGGACTTATTTTGCGAGGCGCAATGAAAAAATTAAATGAGCTAGACCTTTGGCCTTGGTACATTTTATTTGATATATGGTCCATCTTCTATTATTTGATTACCTTGCCTAGCGTATGGAAAAGCCCTCAGAAAAATTGGAATTAATTACCCGTTACTTTGATGATTTTACACCAGCACAATTAGCACAATTGTCTGGGCTAGAAGCTGCATATCAGGAATGGAATGCAAAGATCAATGTGGTATCCAGAAAAGACATTGACCAAATCTACCTGCATCATGTATTGCACTCGCTAAGCATTGCTGCTATTGCAGAATGGACACCAGGCACACAAGTCATTGATATTGGCTGTGGTGGTGGTTTTCCCACTGTGCCGTTGGCGATTTTTTTCCCAGAAGTACAATTTTATGCAGTCGATAGCATTGCCAAGAAATTAAAAGTAGTGGACGCCGTTTGCGAGATGGTGGGCATTAAAAATATAGAGACAAAGCATACTCGTGTAGAAGATATCAAAAATAAAAAATTCGACTATGCAGTGAGTAGAGCAGTTGCACCACTTAAGGATTTATGGAGATGGGCGAACCCAGTACTTGTTAAAAAACCAAATCTACCCAATGGTTTAATTTGTTTAAAAGGTGGTGACTTGCATCAAGAGATTTTTGAAAGTGGTACCAGACCAAAAATGATGCCGATTTATGATATCTTTAAAGAAGATTACTTTAAAGAGAAATATATTATACAGGTTAAGAAATAAATAAAGGCGTTCAATTGAACGCCTTTATTATAAGTCTAAAATTCCGAAACAAAACCTATACCTCGCTCTTAGATCCTAGTATCAAATATTCGCTCGAATATTCGCTCGAGAATAGCATTGTTTCAAAACTTCTCTCTCTTTTAAATATCTATACTAAGTAACTAATTAATTCGGAATCTCTATTTTGTTATTACTTCTATTGATATCTGGCATTCTTTGACTTGGATCAATCTCGATAGATTTAATCGCACTTAATGGCTGTGTTGTTTCAAAAGTATAAGTTGGTTGCGCCCACTTCCATTCAGGATGATTGATCTGTTTAATAGTACCCTCTTGTTGTTTTCCTCCTAACATTAAATCCAATGGCATATAATGCAATTCACTTGTGCCGTCTTTGTAAGTCACTACAACCTCTACTGGCATTGGAAACTTTCCTACTCTTTGAATACTTATTAAAGCTGCATTTCCACTTACTATAATATCATTTAAGCCATAATCAATAGTCTTGGTACTATTCACCCAATATTCTTTTAACCACTGTAATTGTAAGCCACTTGTTTTTTCTGCAACTCTTATAAAATCATTTGCATTTGGGTGCTTGAATTTCCAAGTATTGTAATAATTCAACATCAATTGATCACGCTTTGCTTCTCCCATTACATAACCAAGCAATCCTAAGAAAGTGCCGCCTTTTGTATACGCTGCACTGCTATATGCATAATTCGTATTAAAATGATCAGCATGTGTTGACATAGGTTCTTCGAAACCACTTTTAGCCAATGCTAAATAACCATTATAATTACCAAACTGCACCGCAGGTAGCATGGATGCTTGTCTTTCTAAATTGGCAATAATTTGTTTCTTGGCTGCTTCACTTATGTGCGGAGATTGTGTTGCAAAATTTTTCTCATAATGATGGGTCACATCATCTTCACCATAACTTGTGAATCCTTCATCCATCCATGCGAATAAGCTTTCATTAGAGCCTAATATATGCTGGTACCAGCTGTGTATCCACTCATGAAAAACTGTGCCTAGTCCAGGACCTTTTAATA
>JBIKJM010000088.1:0-6211 GCA_044360985.1 Sediminibacterium sp.
GATGGATTGCGTCCAGAAGTTGTCACTTTAGGAGATAAGTACAGTGCAGATGATTTATGGATCCACGACGAAAAAGATTTTTATAAAGCACAGGTTTTAGTGCGTTTGTTTGATAATCCTAGCGAAGTTGCTACTTATTTCCCACGTCCTTTTGGGGTGTTCTACACCGCTGATCGTCCTTGTTACGAAGACATGATGGCATTGCAAATAGAGGAAGCCATGACCAGCAAAGGCATGGGTGATTTAGATAAATTAATTCGTGGTAAAGAGACTTGGGAGATTTTATAAGTCGTATAAAATTTCAAGTTCAATAAATTTCAATTTCACAAATCGATATAATTTCTTTTAAGGGCTGTCATCACCATGGCGGTCCTTTGTTTTACAGCTAACTTTTTAAAGATCCGGTCTCGATAACCGTAAATCGTATACACACTTTTTTGTAAGTGTTTAGCGATCTCTTCGTAACTATAGTCCTTGGTGCAGGCCTGTATAAAATTTACTTCATTTTCTGTCAATGGATTTTTATTATAGTTCAGTGCTTTGATATCAATGCCTTGTAATACATTTTTTGTGATGAGCTTGCATTTATCTGCAGATAAATTAAACTTCGTTTTTCTTTGGACACATTGTTTTAAATCAATCATTGGTTCGTCTGTAAAAAAAATGCCATTGAGTCCATGCTTCATCAGATAACAAATAGAATTCATTTTCTTTTCGTTGGACTTTAATAAGATATAGGTATATCTATTATTTGCACGAATCACTTGAATAAGATTAAGTAAACTTTGGTGGCCATAGTCATCGGATAAAATGCAGAGTGCAATGCGTTCCTTTGTATTGATGATATAGGACTGCATGGCTTCAAGATCGCTGGTTTGAAAAATGACTTTGCAGTCTTCCTGTTGTTCGATACAAGCTGCCACTGCGTTTCGGATTAATATTTTCTCCTCCAAGTAGATGATTGAAAACATAATTTTCTTTTACCAAATTAAAGCTATTTTTAAGGCAATTAAATGGGTATTTATACCTATCAACTTTATGCTAATACAAATTCATCCCACACATCCTCAACCTAGACAACTGGCTATGGTAGCGGATTGTCTTCAATCAGGTGGTATCATTGCGTATCCCACAGATACGATTTACGGATTGGGCTGTTCTATATTAAATAAGGATGCGATTGAGAAAATTTGTGCCATAAAAAAAATCGACCCTGAGAAAGCAAACCTTAGTTTTATTTGTGCCGATTTAAGCGATTTAAGTTTGTATGCAAAAAGTATTGACAATAGTTTGTTCCGCATTTTAAAAAAAGCATTGCCTGGCCCTTTCACTTTTATTTTACCTGCTAGTAAAGAAGTGCCTAAAATTTTACAGTCTAAGAAAAAAACAATTGGACTTCGTATTCCTGATAATTTAATTGCACTATCTATTATCAAAACTTTGGGGCATCCAATTTTATCGGCAAGTTTCCCGGGGGAGGAAGTCGAAGAGTATACCGATCCCGAAATCATTTATGAGCACTGGGGCAATCAAATTGACATGGTGGTGGATGGCGGAATAGGAGGGATCATTCCTTCTACTGTAGTGGATTGCACGACGGATCACTATGAAATTATTCGCCAAGGCGCAGGGGTCTGGGATTATTAGTCCTAATTCCTAAAGTTGAAGGTTTGGTAAATTCAATTAAGCCAACTAAATTTTGAAACTTTTTCGGTGTTCATCACAAAGGCCATGAAGGGCGATGGCTGCGCGATGCGCAGCGGTGCCGTATCCTTTATTTTGGTCCCATCCATACTGTGGGTACTTTTTGTGCAACTCAATCATATAGGCATCACGAGCGGTTTTTGCAAGGATACTTGCAGCGGCTATATGGGCATATAGCCCATCGCCCTTAATGATAGTTTGGTGCGGTATTTTTTTATAAGGATAAAATCTGTTCCCATCTACCGCAATAAACTGAGGTCGTTTTTTTAATTGATCCAAGGCCAGGTGCATGCTTTTAATACTTGCTTTTAAGATATTGATTTCATCTATTTGAGCTGGGGTTTGTGATCCAATCGCCCATGCGATTGCTGCTTTTTTAATAATGGGGACTAGTGCAGTTCTTTGTTTTTCGCTTAATTTTTTACTATCATTAATAAGAGGGTGGTAAAAATCCTTTGGTAAAATCACTGCTGCAGCAAATACCGGTCCGGCATAAGAACCTCTGCCAGCTTCGTCGCAGCCAGCCTCCAATTTGTCGGCTTGATAGTAATTAAGGAGTTTGGGCAAAACTATTTATTTAGTAGGTTCAAATATATTAAAGTCAGTTGATACTAAAGACTTGATCCTTGATCAATTTTGTTCAAGATCTTATGAACTTAACAGCATTCTTTTTCACAAAGCAAAATCAATCTTAATTATGACGGTGATTATTGCTTTGAATTCGACTTCCTTGAAGATTTACTTAGTAACTTTGTGTAAAGCATAAAGGGCTTAGGTCCTATATCATATTGAAGTAGTTAGAAGTTAATTTATCTATGGAATTACAAGACAATAAATCTCGCGCTGTTGCCAATTGGCTAATCCTGGGAGTAGCTATGACCATTGTGCAAATCGCATTGGGTGGTATCACACGTTTAACAGGCAGTGGCTTGTCTATTACAGAATGGGAGGTAGTCACTGGTACTTTACCTCCACTAAATCAAGCAGCATGGTTGGCCTTATTTGAAAAATATAAAACAACGCCCCAATTTCAATTATTGAATTTTGACTTTACGATTGATAATTTTAAGTTTATCTTTTTTTGGGAATGGTTTCACCGCTTATGGGCAAGAATCATTGGCTTCGTATTTGCTTTTGGATTTATTTATTTTATCCTAAAAAAATATTTCCAACCTGCCATGATTCGCCCCTTGGTAATTTTATTTTTGTTGGGTGCTTTGCAAGGTGGGATTGGTTGGATCATGGTAGCAAGTGGCTTAGAAGGAGATGCGGTATATGTAAAGCCAACGCGCTTAGCATTGCATTTTATTTTTGCAATGGGTTTACTATCTTATACTTATTGGTTTGCCCTTTCATTAAAAGTGAAACCTGTTGAAAAAGCGCATTTAAGTACAGAAGCACAACAAAGTTTTAAAGGCTTTCGTGTTTGGGCTTGGGTGGTACTTGGGCTTTTGTTTTTTCAATTAATTTATGGTGCGCTCATGGCGGGGCATAAGGCTGCAAATGTAGCAAGCACTTGGCCAACAATCAATGGAGAGTGGATTCCTACACATTTAATGGGTAAGGAAAACTTCTTCTTAAATGCCATTGACAATACCACTTGGATTCATTTTGTACATCGTGGCTTGGCGTATATTTTATTAGCAGTGGTTATTTATTGGGTTGCTCAAATGCGTAAAATTCAAGGAAATTTGTTTTGGAGTAATGTCAATAGATTGCCTTTGTATTTTGTATTGTTACAGGTATTGCTTGGCGTATTTTCTGTATTGACAAGTAAACATATTATTCCTGGTACTTGGGGCAATTTTGAGTGGATGGCACAATTACATCAATTGGTGGGGATGTTATTATTACTTTCTGTGGTGAATATCATTTATGCGACTAAGTCTTTAAGGGATACTGCGCAATAATGTTTAATTTTATATTAAATACTTTTTATGAATAGAGCTATTGCAGATATCCGTCGCGATTACCAACTAGCTTCTTTGGATGAAGCTACGAGCATGGAACATCCAATGGATCAATTCACTATTTGGTGGAACGATGCTATTGAAAGCAATATTGACGAAGTGAATGCTTTTGTATTATCTACTGTGAAAGCCAATGGCGCACCTGCTTCTAGAGTGGTGTTATTAAAAGGATATACCCCAGAAGGTTTTGTATTTTTCACCAATTATGCATCTGCAAAAGGGTTGCAGGCAGAGGCCCATCCTCATGTAGCCATGAATTTTTTCTGGAAAGAATTAGAGCGTCAAGTGCGTATTACAGGAACGATTAAAAAAATAAGCAAAGAAGAAAGTGAAACCTATTTTCATTCGAGACCCATTGGTAGCCAATTAGGTGCATGGTCCTCGCCACAAAGTAGAATCATTCCAGATAGGACATTCTTAGAAGACCTTGTTGCAGAAACTACCGAAAAATTTAAAGATGGAATCATACCATTACCTCCAGATTGGGGTGGGTATATTATTCATCCAACTGAAATAGAATTTTGGCAGGGACGTAGTTCTCGTTTACACGATCGCCTTCAGTACAGTTTACATGATAATGGGCATTGGGTGAAAGTAAGATTAGCGCCTTAATTTATTTAGCGCTTACGGCTTATCACCTTCTTTGCTGCAGCAACAATATTCACTGCATCCAATCCATATTTAGTTAATAACTGTGTTGGTGTGCCACTTTCTCCAAATGTATCTTGTGTGCCAATGTATTCAACAGGCACTGGGTAATGCTTTGCAGCAGCTTGCGCCACCACATCTCCCATACCACCAATCACGTTATGCTCTTCGGCAGTGACTACGCAACCTGTTTTCTTTAAGCTATTAATAATTGCTGCTTCGTCAAATGGTTTAATCGTATGTAAGTTGATGACTTCTACACTAATCCCTTCTGCTTCTAATTGCTTTGCTGCTTCAATCGATTTCCATACAAGGTGTCCACATGCTACAATCGTTACATCTGTTCCTTCTGCTAAAATCTGTGCTTTTCCAATGACAAAATCGGATCCATCTTCTTTGGTGAAGTTGGGCCATTTTGGTCGTCCGAATCTTAAGTACACTGGACCTTCGTAGCCTGCAATCATTTTTGTTGCAGCTTTTGTTTGGTTATAATCACATGGCACAATCACGGTCATGCCTGGTAACATTTTCATTAAACCAATGTCTTCTAATATTTGATGTGTTGCACCATCTTCTCCTAAAGTTAAACCTGCATGCGATGCACAAATTTTTACATTCTTATCTGAGTAAGCAACACTTTGTCTAATTTGATCATACACACGACCTGTACTAAATCCAGCAAAAGTAGTCGTATAGGGGATTTTACCACCAATGGTTAAGCCAGCTGCAATACCAATCATATTGGCTTCTGCAATTCCTACTTCAATGAAACGTTCTGGTAGTTCTTTCATCAATGGGCCTAATTTAAAAGAACCCGCTAAGTCTGCAGTCAATACTACGACGTTTTTATTTTCTCTCGCGATTTCTAAAATGCCATCTCCGAATCCTGCTCTTGTTTCTTTTTCATTTTGAACTACGATATCTTTTGCGTTCATATTGTTAGGTTATACTTTGAAATAAAATATTTTTCTTTTTAGCACATTGAATTTTTATTTTCAATGTGGTGCGTTCGTTCTAGTTTTCGAAAGTAGAGTAGAAGTAAGGTGTCTTAGCTTCAAACTCTGCAGCACAGGTATCTACCATTTTGTAGACCCTAGTGATACCCAACGCTTTTCTTTTTTCATAGACCTCGTCGTCTGACACATTGCCTTGTAATACTTTCGCAATTTGTAAATCACTAAAACCATGCTTCTTTGCTTCCTTCAATGTTTCAGTTGGCAAGGTTGCAAGTTCATGCTTCGCGATTTCTTTTTCTATATCACAGATGATCCTGATTTGGTATAAGAACCAATTGTCTATGCCAGTTGCTGCTGCAATCGATCTTACCGTAGAGCCTTGCATCAAGGCATCTTTAATTCTGAAGATGCGATCCCATTTTGGAGTCTTAATATACTCCATCAATTCTTCGTTCTTCATCAAGCTCTTACCGTAATAGCCCAATCCTATTGCTTCGTTCTCTAAAGATTGACAAGCTTTTTGAATCGCTTCTGTAAAGCTTCTTCCTATCGCCATCACTTCACCCACGCTCTTCATTTGTAATCCTAATGTATCGTTGGCACCTTTGAATTTATCAAAATTCCATCTTGGTATTTTTACAATCACATAATCCAATGCTGGTTCAAAATAAGCAGAAGTAGTTTGTGTGATTTGATTTTTTAATTCATCTAAATGGTATCCGATGGCTAATTTGGCAGCAATCTTTGCAATTGGATAACCTGTTGCTTTAGACGCCAACGCAGATGACCTTGATACACGTGGATTGATTTCCACTGCAATCAATTCCTCTGTTTCAGGATTTTGTGCAAACTGCACATTACATCCTCCAGAGAAATTACCTAAACTGCGCATCATCAACATCGCTTTATTACGCATGTCTTGGAATGCAGTAT
>JBIKJM010000089.1:0-6157 GCA_044360985.1 Sediminibacterium sp.
AGGAAAAGTAATCCTGCCAAGTGCTATTACTGCAGGTATCGCTTTGCATAAAAAAATCACTACTGTTAGAGGAAGCTATGATCAATGGGTGATTGGAATTGAACTGAATCTATCTAACTGGAAGAATGGTTATTCATTTTATGGTGCGTCAGATCAAGTACGCAATGCTACCATGTTCCGTGCCGGAGTTCAGTTATGCCCTAATCCTTACACTTTTGATAGTTATTGGTCAACTGTCACTTATCGATTGGGCTTATTCAGTGGCAATGATTATATCAACTTAAACAACAACGGACTAAACGTAAGTGGATTGACAATGGGCTTAGGATTACCTGTCAGAAAGTATCGTTCTTACGATTACCAATTTACCTTACTGAATCTAGCTGTACAAATGGGGCGAAGAGCAGGAGGAGCATCCTACTATAGTGAAAATTTTGTGCAATTTACTGTGGGCTATAGCTTGAGTGATATTTGGTTCAATAAACGTAAATATGACTAATCCAAATTGCCATAGAATATTAAAATTAGCAGTTGCTTTGTTAAGTAGCTGCTTTTTTATGGCCGCATGCGAGAATGATATAGATGCAGTAAAAGCACTTGGCGCAAAGGCAGGTGGTATAGATGTAGGAAAGAACGTAGCTATTTATGTAAGTAATAATGGAAAGTTAGGCGCTAAATTAACTGCACCATTGATGAATCGTTATTTAGTGGATAGTAGTAAAATGATTGAGTTTCCGCAATCAATTCATGTGGATTTTTACAAGGATAGCAATCAAATAGAGAGTCAACTTTCTGCTAAATATGCAAAATATAAAGAAGCAGAAAATATAGTATATTTAAAAGAGGACGTTGTTATTTTCAACACCCTAGGAGATACATTATGGTGCAAAGAAATGTATTGGGATCAAAACACAGGCAAGTTTTATACCGAGCAGGATGTGGTGGTGAAACAACATAACCCATTGGCCAAAATTTACGGGAAAGGACTAGAAGCCAACCAAAATTTGACAGACATTCGTATCTTTAAACCACAATCAAATAGCTACGCCATCATCCAAGATAGCAGTAGTTTAACCCCTTAAATAATCCAGATGGACTATAGAAAAATGGGCAAAACAGGGCTCCAATTAAGCACATTAAGCTTCGGAAGCTGGGTGACATTTCACAAGCAAATTGACGATCGTATAGCGGATGAATTAATGGGTATTGCCTATGATGCTGGGGTAAACTTTTTTGACAATGCAGAAGTCTATGCAGCAGGTGAAAGCGAGAAAATGATGGGTCGTGTTTTAAGTCAAAAAAAATGGGATAGAACTTCAATTGTACTGTCTTCAAAAGCGTATTTTGGATGGAGAGGAAAAGCCAACAAACCCAACCAAACAGGTTTGAGTAGAAAGCATTTAACAGAAGCATGCCATGAAGCATTACAAAGGCTTCAAACAGATTACCTAGATTTATATTTTTGTCATCGTCCGGATAAAACAACCCCTATCGAAGAAGTGGTGCAAACCATGAATACGTTGATTCAACAAGGAAAAATATTATACTGGGGTACCAGCGAATGGAGTGGTGTAGAGATTATGGAAGCACATAGAATAGCAGAAAAATATAGACTGATTGGCCCTTCTATGGAGCAGCCTCAATACAATATGTTTGAGCGCAATAAAATGGAAAATGAATTTGTAGAGATCTTTAAAAATGTGGGTATGGGCACGACAATTTGGAGTCCATTGGCTTCTGGATTGTTAACTGGCAAATACAATGATGGTATACCAGAGGGATCAAGAATGCAAATTGAAGGTTATGAATGGTTAAGAGATAGAATGTTGATGCAAGATAAAATTGCGAAAGTGCAACAGTTGGGATCTGTAGCAAAGGCACTAAAAGTGAGTACTGCATCATTAAGCATCGCGTGGTGTATAAAAAATCCAAATGTATCCACTGCAATATTAGGTGCCACCAATAAAACACAATTATTGGATAATTTAACTGCGCTAGAAACCGCTAACTTATTGACGCCAGAAATAATGAACCAAATTGAGGATATCATTGGAACTAAACCTGAATTACCAGAGTGGTAAACAGGTATTTTTCACTTAAAAACAAACTATGATTTTCGCCATCGTTGCATCTGTAATTTTAATTGGTTTTTTCTCTGGCTATGAGATTGGCTTTGTTAGTGCCAATCGCCTTAGTTTAGAATTAAAGAAAAAACAAGGCAGCAGGTCTGGAAAAATTATTGCTGGATTTCTTGAAGCACCTACACAGTTCATTGGTACTTGTTTAATTGGACTCAATATTTCATTGGTTGTTTTTGGTATTTTATTTGAAGAATTATTGCATACCCATATTTGGAATAGATTAGGATTGGGCGATGGCGCCATTTTAGTGGGTAACACAATCGTATCCACCTTTGTTATTTTATTCATAGGAGAACTTGTTCCAAAAGCAATGTTTAAAGCAAGGGCAGCCTCCTTAATCAGTACTTTTGCACCAATTGCTCAATTTTTTCATCTCCTATTTAAACCACTCACAGTCATTTTAGTCAATACAGCACAATGGGTTTTAAGTAACTTATTGCAAGTAAAAATGGTTTATAAAAAAGAAGCGTTTACAAAAGTAGATTTAGCGCATTTTGTACAACAAACTAATCCACATCAGGAACAACAAGAACTCAATACAGACTTATTTGAAAATGCATTGAGCTTACCTGACATTAAAGTACGTAAATGTTTGGTGCCAAGAACAGAAATCGTAGGTGTTGACATCCTGACGCCTATAGCCGAATTGAAGGATCTTTTTATTGAAACAAAATTGAGCAAACTCATTGTCTATAATGATACGTTAGACAATATTGTTGGGTATGTGCACCAGTTGGATTTATTTAAAAAGCCTACAGAAATTAAAGCCATCCTCCACCCTATTTTATTGGTGACAGAAAGTATGAATGCAGCAGATCTAATTAATTTATTTTCTAAAAAAAGAAAGAGCATCGCTTGGGTGGTAGATGAATTTGGCGGAACAGCAGGGATCGTGACCATGGAAGATGTGTTGGAAGAAATTTTTGGCGAGATCAATGATGAATATGATGAACAAGAGTTTTTAGAAAAGAAGCTTTCTGCCAATGAATATATTTTTAGTGGTAGATTGGAATTGGATTATTTATATGAGAAATATGGCATCGACTTTGCGGCCGACAGCGCAGAGACTTTGAGTGGTTATTTGATTCATAAACACGAAGCCATTCCTAAAGTACGCGAAGTGATCCATTTAAGCCATTTTGATGCCGAAATACTCTTAGTAAGCGATACCAGAATTGAGAAAGTAAAGCTGACCATTCACTAACACTATTTTTAGTTTTTAGACCCTCATTTTGCCCTAGAAGCCTTAACTTTAGGCCTCATTGTTTATAATCCATGGCACTATTTGATCGCTTAAATTCAAAAGATGGTTCCGAGATGTCATTCATCGATCATCTCGAAGTATTAAGAGGTACCATCGTAAGATCTGCAGCAGCAATTTTGATCATGGCCTTGGTGATTTTTATTAAGCGTGACTGGATCATGGACAATGTGATTACGGGTCCGATACAACCAGATTTTATTACCTATCGTTTATTTTGTGAGTTTAGTCATTGGGCCGGATTAGGCAATGCATTGTGTATGCCTGCTGTGAAAGTAACCATGCAAAGCACCACCTTTGGTGGACAGTTTTTGAGTAGTATCAGCATGGCAATTGTGGGGGGTATTATTACTGCATTTCCGTTTATATTTTATCAATTTTGGTCCTTTATTAAACCCGCTTTAAAAGAGCATGAATTAAGAAATACAAGGTTCATGATTTTTTGGGTTTCTTTCTTTTTCTTCTTAGGTGCAGCGTTTGGATTTTTTATACTAGGGCCCTTCACTTTTAATTTTTTAGCTAGCTTCCAATTAGGCACAAAGAATGTGATCACGACCATGCCTACTTTTGCAGATTATTTAGATAATTTAACCAATCTTATATTGGGCTGTGGCATTGCATTTGAATTACCTGTATTGGCATTTTTATTGACTAAAATAGGCATCGTCACCCCTCATTTTTTAAGCACTACGCGTAAATATGCAGCAGTTGTTATTTTAATTGTGGCTGCATTCATTACACCTAGTCCAGATTGGTATAGTCAGTTATTGGTCTTTATTCCTTTATATTCCCTATTTGAGTTAAGCATAGTCGTATCTAGATGGGCCTATAAAAGCGTGAAGAAGGCAGAAGAAGAGTGGGAATAATGATATAAATAAGTTAGCAACAAATTAAAACGATTCATATGGCTTATGTATTTGATTCTTCTAAACCTATTGCATTGGGTGCAGATCACGCGGGCGTAGCTTACAAAAAAGAAGTAATTGAGTGGCTCGAAAAAAAAGGATACCAAGTCAAAGACTTTGGTACCTACTCTACTGATTCAGTGGATTACCCAGATTTTGCACATCCAACTGCAACAAGTGTTGAAGCCGGGGAAGCTGCTTTTGGTATTTTATTTTGTGGCTCTGCAAATGGTGTAGCCATCACAGCCAATAAACATGCAGGCATTAGAGCGGGTTTATGTTGGTTGCCAGAGGTCGCTCAGTTAACAAGATTGCACAATGACGCAAATATTATTTGTATCCCTGCAAGATTTGTAGGTGTTGAATCTGCCATCGAAATGATAGATCTTTTTATGACTACCGCATTTGAAGGCGGACGACATCAAGGCAGAGTAGATAAGATTAGTTGCTAACAACTTAATTTCACCAAAAAATAACTACATTTAAATTAACTATTTCATTAAAATTAATCAACATGCGTAAAATTTTCATTGTACTGCTGAGTTTGAGTATTGGATTTGTGAATGCACAAACCATTGATGCCAACACTGCAGCTAAAACCATCACAGCAGCAGGCTTAAAAAAACACCTTAGCATCATTGCTGGCGAGGAAATGCAAGGTAGAGAAACTGGAACAGAAGGAGAAAGAAAAGCGGCTAGCTATTTAGTAAGCCAATACAAGAAAATGGATCTAACACCTGGTAATGCTGGGTCTTATAGAATGCCATTTAGTTTGTTTCAAGATAAATTAACAAGTTCAAGTTTGAAGGTCAATGGTGCAAGCTATACTTTAGACAAAGATTTTTGGACCAGCGCAGCTGCTGCACCGCAAAAAGTATTTACAAGCAATGAGTTGTTTTATGTAGGCGCCGAATTCAATGACAAGTCTACTTTAGATGTTAGAGGTAAATTATTAATCAGTACAGAAGGCAAAGAAAGAGCCATGAGCAAAACAATGGCAGCACAAAAATTAGGTGCCATTGGTATCATCAATATTGCAAAAACAAACCCAACCATGCCTAGCAACTTAAGTGGCAGATTGGCTTTTGCTGCCAACACCAATACTTTTATAAGCATGACAGTTTCTAAAACTGTTGGGGCTGCATTATTGGGTGGTACAAAAGAATTCAGTGATCAAGAATGGGAAACCATCCCAGTAGGCAAATATACTGCTGCTATTGAATGGACATCGGACAGAACAAATGTGACGATACCAAGTGCGAATGTCATTGCTTATATGCCAAGTAAAGAAAAATCGGACGAGTATTTATTCATCACGAGTCATTATGACCATGAAGGTATTAAGAATGGTGTGATCTATTACGGCGCGGATGATGATGGATCAGGTACAACAGGTGTAGTTGCAATTGCAGAAGCATTTGCATATGCAAGAAAAAAAGGATTTAGTCCAAAAAGAAATATTGTATTCATGAATGTATCGGGTGAAGAAAAAGGATTATTAGGCTCTAAATATTATGGAGATCATCCTATTTTCCCATTGGAAAAAACCACTGCCGATTTAAATATTGATATGATTGGTCGTATTGATCCAACTTACAAAGGAGATTCCATGAACTATGTGTATGTAATTGGAGAAGATAAATTAAGTAGTGATTTGCAACCTATCACAGATAAGGTGAACAAAAACTACAATATGGAATTGGATAGAAGATTCAACGATCCAAAAGATCCAAATCGTTTTTATTACAGAAGTGACCATTACAATTTTGCTGCAAAAGGCGTTCCTGTTATTTTCTATTTTAACGGAACACACGCAGACTATCATAAACCAACAGATAGAGTGGAGAAAA
>JBIKJM010000090.1:0-6129 GCA_044360985.1 Sediminibacterium sp.
AAAAATACATTAAGGAATTAGATGCTAGCAAAGCATGGGACAAGCCAATCATTACAGAAGTGACTGCTTTCACTAAATTCTATTCTGCAGAGTCTTACCACCAGAACTACTATAATAACAATACCAACCAAGGGTATTGCAGGTATGTAATTGGGCCAAAATTGGATAAATTTGAAAAAGTGTTTAAGGATAAATTGAAAAAAGAGGATGAATAATTAGGTTTTGTGTACATTTAAAACTCAAAATCCTTTTTTCAAATGAAGCAATTACACATTTTATTATCATTCCTATTGATTGGACTATCCACTAAAGCACAACCCCTAGTGAATGAGGCAGATGTCTTAAGAGGAAGTTTAAATGAAAATAGAGATTGGTTTGATATCAAAAGATACGTGATTGACGTTACGCCAAATTATGAAGCAAAATCAATTGTTGGTATTGTCAGCTGGAAAGCATTGGCAGTAAAGCCTTCAAAGCAAATTCAAATTGATTTACAAGCCCCAATGGTCATTGATAGTATTTTGTTATGGCCTAATGTCAATGAAGGCATGAATGCAATTCGTTTAGAATTTACAAGATCAAATAATATTGCAATTGCGCAAATTGAAAAACAAATTCCAAAAGGAAAACAATTTGGTCTTACTATATTTTACCATGGTGTTCCAAAGGAGGCTATTAGACCGCCTTGGGATGGAGGATGGATTTGGAAAAAAGATAGCAATGGACAACCATGGATGTCTGTGGCTTGTCAGGGATTAGGTGCTTCGGTTTGGTATCCTTGTAAAGACCATCAATCCGATGAACCAGAAGAAGGCGCTCAATTAACTATTCAAGTGCCTAAGGATAAAAACTTAATTGCAATTGGCAATGGTAGAAAAGTTACAGAGTCAAACCTAATCAACCTTAGTGATAATAACCGATTCAGTTGGCAGGTAACCAATCCTATCAACAATTACAATATCATCCCTTATATTGGAGATTATGTAGGATGGAAAGGAAACTATAAAGGATTAAAAGGCAATTTAGATATTAGCTATTGGGTGCTCAGGTCTGATTCTTCCAAAGCTGTTGAACAGTTTAAGCAAGTGCCTAAAATGTTGGAAGCTTTTGAATATTGGTTTGGCCCTTATCCTTTTTACGAGGATGGATATCAATTGGTGCAGAGCCCCCATTTAGGCATGGAACATCAGTCAGCAATTGCCTATGGTAATAAATATATGAATGGCTATTTAGGTCGTGATTTATCTGGGTCTGGCTGGGGATTAAAGTGGGATTATATTATTATACATGAAAGTGGACATGAGTGGTTTGCCAATAATATCAGTACAAAAGATATTGCAGATATGTGGGTGCATGAAGGTTTTACAAGTTATTCTGAAACCTTATTTACAGAATATTACCATGGCAAGAAAGCAGGAGACGAATACAATTTTGGCTTACGTAAAAATATCAGCAATGATATTCCAGTCATTGGAAAATACGGTATGAATCAAGAAGGCAGCGGAGACATGTATCCAAAAGGAGCTAATTTATTACATTCCATTCGTCATGCAATTAATAATGATAGCTTGTTTCGAAACATTTTGATTGGATTAAATACACAGTTTTATCATCAAACTGTGACTACAGAACAAGTTGAAAATTATATTTCTTTGCGCGCTAATTTTGGATTTCAAAAAGTATTTGATCAGTACTTAAGAACCACCCAAATTCCTGTATTCAGTTATAGTTATAATGAAACAGAAAAAATATTGACCTACCAATATAAGAACTGTGTCACAGGTTTTAATTTACCATTACACTTTAATTATCTGGGTAAGAATTATAGTTTCATGCCGATGGACTATCAGCCTCAACAACGCTTAATCCAGGATCCGAATTTTAATGTAAAAGATTTTGTAAAAACAATCGAAAGTCAATACTATATTCGATTAGAGCAAGTGAAATAAATTACAATAGTATAATAAATCTATTGTTTAAGCACCCTGCCTAAACTGTATAAACGTTTTTGCCAATAAGGTTCTGATAAATCACTAATGGTTACCCCTTGACTTGTAGAAGCATGTGCAAATTTATTATTGGTCATGTAAATGCCAACATGCGAAATAGAACGACTACCATCAGTTTTAAAGAAAATCAAATCCCCTTCTTTTAAGTCTGACCAATCAATTTTTTCACTTTGTGTATATTGCTCTGCAGCAGTTCTTTTTAAATTGGTATTGTAAATGGCGTTCATCACATCCAATGTAAAATAAGAACAGTCCACACCTCTTTTACTAGAACCACCTAAAACATAGGGGGTGCCCCACCACTCATCTATTTTTTGTAACAATGGGATATTATTGATTTCTTCCACTGCAATATCCATTTGAATGGAATACTTTAATTGTAACCAATTGGATTTTTCTACATCGGTTAAATTATCAGGCATTCTATCCGTACGTTCTGGTTTAGACAAAACAGGTTCTGCTTCTAAGGCATCGGATGCTTTTTTTAAATAAACTCTTCCTGGCTTTACCGAAATATTATCTAAAAACTCAATGGTTTCATTAGATTCATTGTTGGTTTCAGGGACAGCTACAACAGCAGGTAAATTTCTTTTAGGCTTTGCTTTTAACTGAGCAGTTTTTGCTTTAACAGACTGCGTAAACTTAGACATAGAAGTACAGCTTGTCAAAGTCGTCATCAAAACAAGGAACCCTAATATAGTAAATTTGCCTTTTTGCATCAGTGGCAAGATAAGTCAAGAACTGTAAAATTGCCTCAATCAAGCAGATTTTAACCCTTTTTTGTGGAAAATTAAGCCCCCTCAAGCACTCCTTTTTTACGATATTTGTGCCTTATCCCGTTATCCCAAATGCCCAAATTTTCACATTTACACGTTCACACGCAATATTCATTACTAGATGGTGCTGCATCCATTGATGGTTTGTATAAAAAAGCCATCAAGGACGAAATGCCTGCATTGGCCATTACCGATCACGGCAATATGTTTGGCGCATTTAATTTTGTAAGTCAGGCATGGAAAAATACCAAAGTGATTGGCAAGGATGACAATGGAAAAGATATTTTAGCACCAACTGTAAAACCAATCGTTGGATGTGAATTTTATGTGGTGAAAGACCGACATATTAAACAATTTACAAAGGAACATAAGGACGATCGTTTTCACCAAGTCTTATTAGCAAAAAATGCAGTTGGATATCAAAACTTGATCAAGCTTACTTCATTAGGATACATTGAAGGGATGTATAGCAAGTACCCAAGAATTGATAAAGAACTGATTGAAAAATACCACGAAGGGATTATAGCCACCACCTGTTGTATTGGCGCGCATGTTCCTCAAGCCATTTTAAGAGATGGTGAAGAAGCTGCAGAAAAAGAATTTAAATGGTGGTTGGATTTATTTGGAGATGATTATTATATCGAAATTCAAAGACATCAAATACCAGAACAAGAAATCATCAACAACACCTTACTTAAGTTTTCAAAAAAACATAAAGTAAGTGTGATTGCAACCAACGATAGTCATTACATCAATGAAGACGATGCCAATGCACACGACATCTTGTTATGTATTAACACAGGCGAAAAACAATCTACTCCAGGCTTCGATGATTTTGTGAATGACGAACTTCAAATCAAAAACAGAAGATTCAAGTTCCCAAATAATGAATTCTATTTTAAGACCCAATCGGAAATGATTGAGTTGTTTAGTGATATCCCTGAATCTATTGACAATACCAATGCCATTGTAGATAAAGTAGAAGTTTTGAATTTAAAGAAAGACATCCTCCTACCCGCTTTCCCTATTCCAAAAAGTTTTCAGATTCATAAGGATGCCAATATGAATCAGTGGGAGTTTTTAAAACATATCACTTGGGAAGGTGCACATAAACGATACGATGCCATTACTGCAGAAATTCAGGAAAGAATTGATTTTGAGTTGTTCACCATTCAAACCATGGGTTTTGCTGGTTACTTCTTAATTGTAAGTGACTTTATTAAAGCAGGTCGTGAGATGGACGTGTTTGTGGGCCCTGGTCGTGGATCTGCAGCAGGCTCTGTAGTGGCCTACTGTATTGGCATCACCAATATTGACCCAATTAAATACCAATTACTATTTGAGCGTTTCTTAAATCCAGATCGTAAGAGCATGCCCGATATTGATACGGACTTTGATGATGAAGGCCGTCAGAAAGTGATTGATTATGTAGTAGAAAAATATGGTAAGGAACAAGTCGCACAAATTATTACTTATGGTACGATGGCGGCGAAAAGTAGTATCAAGGATGTGGCGCGTGTGATGGATCTTCCTTTATCCGAATCCAACTTATTAGCAAAACTAGTGCCAGACAAACCAGGTACCGAACTTAACCGATGTTTGCATGCACCCATCACGGTAAAAGAAGGCGAAAAATCTTTAGCCGAAAAAGAAGGGTATCAAACGGATGATATTGATAATATTAAAAAGCTAAGAGAAATTTATGCAGGCAATGATTTAAGAGCTGCTGTATTGCATGAAGCAGAACGCTTGGAAGGTTCTATTCGTAACACGGGCATACATGCTGCAGGTATCATTATTGCCCCTAGTGATTTAACAGAGATCATGCCGGTTGCCACTGCAAAAGATTCTACTTTATGGGTGACGCAAATCGAAGGCTCTGTCATTGAAGAGGCAGGTGTAATTAAAATGGACTTCTTGGGTTTAAAAACCCTTTCTATTTTAAAAACCGCATTGCAGCTAATCAAACAAAACCATGGTATCACCATCGACTTGGATTCGATTCCATTAGATGACGAAAAAACTTTTCATTTATACCAAAGAGGAGAAACCAATGCCACTTTCCAATTTGAGAGTGTGGGTATGCAAAAATATTTACGTGAATTAAAGCCCGATAAATTTGCCGACTTAATTGCAATGAACGCCTTGTACCGACCAGGCCCAATGGCCTATATCCCAAATTTCGTTGAACGTAAACATGGTCGTGAAACCATTCAATATGACTTACCTATTATGGAGGAAATATTGGCGGATACTTATGGGATTACGGTTTACCAAGAGCAAGTAATGTTACTCAGTCAAAAGATTGCTGGCTTTACAAAAGGAGATGCGGATGTGCTGCGTAAAGCAATGGGTAAAAAACAAAAATCCGTATTGGATAAAATGAAAGCACAGTTTGTGGAAGGCGCTGTGAAAAATGGCCATCCAGAAAAAGCTTTAGATAAAATTTGGACCGACTGGGAGGCATTTGCACAATACGCATTCAACAAATCACATTCTACCTGTTATGCTTATGTGGCGTATCAAACAACCTACCTAAAAGCACATTATCCAGGAGAATATATGTCTGCCGTTTTAAACCATGCAGGTAGTATTGATAAAATCACCTTCTTTATGGAAGAGTGTAAACGCATGGGCATAAAAGTATTGGGTCCGAATATCAATGAATCTTTACAAGGTTTTTCTGTCAATAAAAATGGAGAGATCCGTTTTGGATTAGGGGGATTAAAAGGCGTTGGTGAAGCAGCCATTGAAGCCATCATTATTGAGCGTAATAAAGGGGGGCATTTTGAAACCATGATTGATTTTATCAAAAGAGTGTTGTCAAAAGCAGTGAATAAAAAATCACTAGAAAGTTTAGCCTACTCTGGCACATTTGATTGTTTCCCTGAATACCACCGTGCGCAATATTTTAATACAGGTGATGGAGACCGCACCAATGGCATGGAGAAATTAATAGCCTATGCACAGGCCATTCAATCAATGACAACAGGCTCTACCAATACCCTATTTGGTGATTTACCATCAGCCATGCAAGTGCCTATCCCTAAATTAGCACTCTGTGAGGAATGGACCTTGACCGAAAAATTAGACCACGAGAAAGATATCACAGGTATGTTTATGAGTGGACATCCCTTGGATCATTTTAATTTTGAATTAAAGCATTATGCCTTTACCCCAATCAACGAATACAACGAGGTAAAAGACAACCTGATAAGTTTCCCAAATAACCTAGGAAAAAACTTTAAGCTCGCCGGACTAATAACAGATGTGCAACATAGGATCACCAAAACTGGAAAAAATTTTGGCTCCTTTGCCATTGAAGATTTTACAGTCAAAACAGA
>JBIKJM010000091.1:0-6101 GCA_044360985.1 Sediminibacterium sp.
GAACCTAGTCAAATAATATTAACTATTTTTGTATTCTATGCACGTAACAGCACATTTAGCAAAAGCAAAAGACACTTTGGTCTCCTTTGAGATCCTGCCACCTTTAAAGGGCAAGACGATCACTTCTATCTATGACCATTTAGATCCCTTAATGGAGTTTAAGCCTTCATGGATCAATGTGACCTACCACAGAAGTGAAACCATGTTTAAGAAAAAAACAGATGGCACTTTTGAAAAAGTAGATGTAAGAAAGCGACCAGGAACGGTGGGTATTTGTGCTGCCATTATGAACCATTATAATATCGATGCGGTACCACATATAATTTGCGGTGGTTTCACCAAACGTGAAACAGAAGATGCATTGATTGACTTACAATTTTTAGGTATTGACAACGCCTTAATTTTAAGAGGCGATGCTGCTAAGAATGAGTCTAGCTTTGAGCCAGAGCCAGGCGGAAATAAATATGCGATTGACTTATTGAAGCAAGTAGGACAATTGAACCAGGGGATTTATTTAGATGAAGATATTTTAAATGGCGGCAAGACCGATTTTTGTATGGGTGTTGCCGGCTATCCAGAAAAGCATTTTGAATCTCCAAATTTCGAAATCGATTTAATCAAAACCAAAGAGAAGGTGGATGCAGGTGCAGACTATATCATGACACAAATGTTTTTCAACAACCAAAAGTTTTTGGACTATGTTCAAGCTTGTCGCGATATGGGCATTACGGTGCCAATCATTCCAGGGTTAAAGCCGATTACCAATAAAAAGCAATTGACCGTTTTACCAAGAATATTCCATGTAGACATCCCAACCGATTTATCCAATGCAATCAATAAGTGCAAGACAGATGCGGAATGTGAGCAAGTGGGCACAGAATGGTTGATCCAGCAAAGCAAGGAGTTAAAAGCGGCTGGTGTACCTGTGTTACACTACTACACTTTAGGAAAACCGAAGGTGATACGAGACGTTGTTTCTGCCGTTTTTTAACTTATTTTTTTTGCTGAGATTGTAAGAAATCATGAAACTGGTCTACTGTTAAGTTTTTAGCAATGATTTTTTTGTCTTTATCTAATAAATAAAATGTGGGTGTTTTAAATACATCATACAGCTGTCTGATGGTAGTGGGTTTACCTGCATTAACTTCTGCATTCAATGCAGCTTCTGTTTGATAGGCGTGCAACCACCCAGCATCAAAATGTTCCTCTGTTATAAATTGTTTCCAAGCAGCCAACTCTTTTACATTCGTATTTACACCAATCACTTGTACACCCAATTGCTTCCAATTTTTTGTATAAAAAGAATCTACCCTAGGCATTTCTTCTTTACAGTGACCACAGGTTGGGTCCCAGAATGCGATAAATGTATAGGTAGCTGGACTATTATACAATGAAAATAATTTGTTATCCATTGTGTTCAAATTCAATGGTGGAGCGGGATTCCCAATGAGGTTGGCCATGATACTATAGGCCCGTTCAGTGATTGCTTTTTTAGATTCATTGCTTAAGAGCACCGTATCTCCTTTGCTAAAAAAGTTTTGAAACAAATGTAAAAAGACTTTATCCTGACCCATAAATTCAGGACTGATATATTTATTTGTAAACTTAAAAAGTAAAAAAGGATAAATTTCTTTTCCTGTTTTTGCTACAGTCAACATGTATTGTACTTCTTCGATAATTGAATCTGGCTCGCGTGAAACATAATTTTTAAAATATTCATCTAGCTTCGCTTCAAAAAATGGTGTTCTTAATAAACGGTTATCATTGAAGACCACATTATCCCAATAATGATTTTTGACATAAAAAAAAGGATAAGTAGAATCCGCAATGCCATTGATGATGGGAATTGCTGGTAGTTCAGGTCTTTGTAACACATCCAAGAAAAAACGCATCATTGATTTAGGCGCAGTGGTGATAATTTTTTGTCTTTCTTGTTTAAAGCTGGTATCTATTTTTTTTAATGCCAATAAATATTGCGCAGAATCAGTTGCTGTTTTAGCAGTTCTATAGGCTTGCTCCAACTGGTTTCTTTGCGCACCAAGCTGGTTCATACTTTTTGAATAACTGCTAAAAATATCGTTGTCTTTTGAGCCAATTATTTTATAGTCTACTAAACTCAATGTGTCAGCAATGATTTTAAATTGTTGGCCCTCGTCTACTAAAAACTCAAACAGAATACTATACTTAGGAGAAACAATAAAATAGATGCCCGGTGTTAGTTTTTCTTTGCCTTTAAAATAACCAACGCTTGCATCATTCAATATGGCCGAATCCGCTAGTACACGATTTTGACCATAGTTGGTGCCTAAATATACCTTTGTGTTTTTGTAAGGCTTAAGGGTAATCTCAATATTATGCCCAACAGGACCGGTTTTTGTAAGGGGTAGTTTTTTGACAGCCTGAGCATGCACTGCTGTTGAAAACAAAAGAACTAAACTTAAACTGGATATAGCAATAATTTTCTGAAACATATAAAAGGGTTAAAGGACAAATAAAGTACATAAAAGTAAAAAATAAAAAACAGATTTAGGTTTAATTTAAATGGGTGGAATGGTAGATTCTAGTAGCTGGATTGTACCTTTGTTACCGTGAGAAAGCCAAAACCTACTATCATTTTAGAAAAGGTCCTTATCGAGGACTATGCAGCAGAGGGGAAGTCCTTAGCAAGAGTGGATGGGAAAGTAATTTTTGTTGAAGGTGCAGTGCCCGGAGATGTGGTGGACATTCAACTACAAAAAAATAAAACCGATTGGGCAGAGGGCTTTGCTAAAAAATTTCATAGCTATTCTGAAAATAGGGTGCAACCATTTTGTAGTCATTTTGGGGTATGTGGAGGATGTCAGTGGCAGATGCTACCCTATGCGCAACAGTTAATCTATAAGCAACAACAGGTAGTAGATAATTTGACAAGGATTGCTAAAATTCCATTACCAACTATTCCTGCTATTTTGGGTGCCAAGCAAACCGAGGGCTATCGCAATAAAGTAGAATACACTTTTGCTACAGAGATTTATATGTCATTTGAAGCATTTAGGGAAATGAAAGCATCTGGCGAGGCGCCGGTTAAAAGCCCAGGGGATGGTGGTTTTCATGCGAGAGGATTTTTCGAAAAAATTGTTCCTATAGACACTTGTTATTTACAAGAAGAGCCAACCAACTTCATGCGCAAGGCGGTGGTGCAGTTTGCTTTAGACAATAAGATGCCTTTTTATAATATCAAACAACACCAGGGTTGGTTAAGAAATATGTTTGTTAGAAATACGACCAAGGGAGAGTGGATGATTAATTTGATCCTTGGTTATGAGGACGAAGCAAAAAGAAAAGCATTATTAGATTTGTTGTTAAAGCAGTTCCCTCAAATTACTACGCTCTTGTATACCATCAATACTAAGCGCAATGACAGTATGCAAGATTTAGAACCACAAGTATATTATGGTAATGGTTATATCACGGAAAAATTAGAAAAGTTTGAATTTAAAATAAGTCCAAAATCTTTTTTCCAAACCAATTCAAAACAAGCCGAAGTGTTATATCAAGTCACACGCGACTTTGCTGAATTGACAGGAAAGGAAATTGTGTATGATTTATATTGTGGTACCGGAAGCATTGGTATTTTTTGTAGCGAGCAGGCTAAAAAAATTATTGGTGTAGAGTTTGTAGCAGAGGCGATTGAGGATGCAAAATTAAATGCTGCTTTAAACGGATTAACAGAGACTGCATTTTTTGCAGGAGATGTGATTAAGGTTTGTGATGATGCATTTTTTGAAACCCATGGAAAGCCAGATGTGATTATCACCGATCCGCCAAGAGCAGGGATGCACGAAAAACTAGTACAAAAATTATTAGAGATGGAAGCGCCAACGATTGTATATGTAAGTTGTAATCCAGCGACACAGGCAAGAGACCTGGCACTGCTACACGCCAAGTACACGGTGACCAAAATACAGCCTGTAGACATGTTTCCACACACTTTGCATATAGAGAACGTAGTGCAATTAAAAAGAACAGATTTATTAAACGCATAATTTATGAGAGAATTTAGACCTACAAGTTTCAATATTTTACCAACGATCATTAAAAATTTAATCATCATTAATGCTTTAATGTTTTTGGCGCAAAATACATTTGCGGGACCCACTAGTTCATTTTCAGTTGAAGATTATTTTGCACTACACGCATGGCAAAGTAAATTGTTTCAACCATGGCAAATGATTACGCATATGTTCTTGCATGGTGACTTTGGACATATATTAGGCAATATGTTTGCACTTTGGATGTTTGGATCTGTTTTAGAAAATGTATGGGGGCCTAAGCGATTTTTATTATTTTATATTTTATGTGGTGTGGGCGCTTCGGTCCTACACTTACTCATTCTTTCATATGAGTTTGTACCAATGGCTTCGGACTTGATGCGCCTGAGTCAAATGAGTGTATCAGGATCTCCAGATTTTAACAAGGCTGTTTTAGAATATGCAAAAGACCATAATATTCAGCTCACAAGAATTTTAAGCGAGAACAATGTAAGCTTGGCTACACCTGGTATTCGAGCCGAGATCATGGAGCTATTGACAACCTATTACAATAAAACCCTTAATACCGCTACATTAGGTGCTAGTGGCGCTGTCTTTGGTATTATCATGGCCTTCGTTTATTTATTTCCCAATACCTTAATTTATATTTATTTCTTCTTTCCTATTAAAGCAAAGTGGCTGGGTATCTTGTATTTTTCTTACGAATTATTTTTTGCAGTGCGCAATACCGCAGGAGACAATGTGGCAAGATGGGCGCATGTGGGTGGCGCTATCGTAGGATTTATATTGGTCTATCTTTGGTCTAAGAAGGAACGTAATAACAGGTGGAACTAAATTAAAATAATTTAAAGCGCATGCAATCAACAGAACAATCAAAACCATTATTTGGCGCAGACAATAATGCCTTAGTAGCACTTGTATCTGCGAATTTAATGATTGCGGTGACCTATGCCATGACGAGGATGGTCTACTTTTTAGAAGGCTTCCCTATGTCACAGTTTTATGACGAAGTGGTACATCATTTTATGTTATCGCCTTATTATCAGGAAGCCTTAGAAAAACCTTGGACCTTTTTTATATACAATTGGTCACATGATCAATTTTGGACACTTTGTGGCAACATGATTTGGCTAATTGTTTTTGGTACTATTTTACAAAATCAAAAAGCCAATAAGCATTTATTTCCAATCTATCTATACAGTGGTATTCTTGGCGCAATTGCCTTTATTGGCCTGGGCGCTGGCGTTTCCTTTATGGGTGCAGAATCAAGTATCATGGCATTAGCTACTGCTGCATTGAGCCTGAATCCAACCTATCAACTTCAATTTAATGGAACAAGAGGCATTCCTGTTTGGCTTATTTTTACAGTGTATTTTATACTTCAATTGGCAACCCACGCCACTGGTACATCCGTATTCTTTTTAACATTTAACGTAGGAGGATTGGTAGGTGTATTGTATATGTATTTGTTGAAAAAGAAAATTGACCTAGGTAATTGGATGCATGTCCTTGTAAAAAAATGCAATGGTATGATGGCGCCAAAAGCGGCAGAATAAAAATCGATTTACATTATGGCAAAAAAATCACGCATCAGAATTTTTGGAAAAGGACTGTTATTATCCGTCCACCTTATGCTTGTGGTATTGCTATTGTATCCACAATTTTTTATGCCACTTAGATTGATCTGGGTGAACGGATTTTTAAGTTTACTTGCACCCTATATTGTGGTCTTGCATCTGTTATTTTTATTTATCTGGTTGATTGCAAAACCTTTACTATCATTGATTTCTGTGGCAACACTTGTTATTGCTTATCCAACAATATTGGTTTTATTTGCTTGGCATCCAGGTGTACCTTTTTCACAAAAAAAGAAAGACAATAGTTTACGTATTACTAGTTTTAATGTAAAAGAGTTTAACGGCAACACCCCACAACCAATTGGACATAAATTAAGAACAGAGGATATTGCTGCGTCTATTCAAAAATGGGATCCAGATATTATTTGCTTGCAAGAATACAATACCAAAGAACTTAAAAATGATATTGCCAACCACGCCACTTATTTTGATC
>JBIKJM010000092.1:0-6090 GCA_044360985.1 Sediminibacterium sp.
AAATGCATTGATTAGTACCACAGATTTTTTTCTGCCCATTGTAGATGATCCATTTCAGTTTGGGCAAATTGCTGCAGCCAATGCCATTAGTGATGTCTATGCAATGGGCGGGAACCCTTTGTTTGCACTAGCTGTATTGGGTTGGCCAATTGATACCATACCAGTTTCAGCTGCTCAAGAAGTGATGGCGGGTGCAAGATCGGTTTGTGCAGAAGCAGGCATTGTGATGGCAGGAGGACATAGCATTGATAGCAAGGATCCAATTTTTGGATTAGTAGTCAATGGCATGGTGGCTATAGAAAATTTAAAAAGAAACAACAGCGCAAAAGCAGGAGATATTTTATTGTTAACAAAACCTTTAGGTGTTGGCATTTTAGCAACTGCACAAAAAAAGCAATTGATAGAACCTGCAGACCTTGACTTATTGGTGAAACAATTAACTACATTAAATAAAGTAGGAGCCCAAATGGGAAAAGTAAAAGGCGTGCACGCGATGACCGACGTCACTGGTTTTGGTATTTTAGGTCATTTAATTGAGATGATGGAAGGCAGTGGATTAGGAGCCACAATTCACTATAATCAATTACCAATTTTAGAAGCAGCAAAAAAATACCTTGCACAAAAAGCTATCCCAGATGCCACTTATAGAAATTGGAATGCATACAATCAACAAGTCGCTTTTGGTGCTGGTGTAAATGTGATGGAAGCTTTTCAAATTTTGCCAGATCCGCAAACCAATGGTGGATTGTTAATTGCAGTATCGCCAGCTTCTTTGGAAGAAGTTCAATCTATTTTAAAGGAAGCAGGGATCGAAAACACAGGCCCTATCGGTGTTTGCACTGAAATAGCAGAAAAAAGAATTCAAGTAAACGTTTAGAAATTACTATTCAAAAATCAAATGTCCTTTGTTTTTGATTTGATCTGGCGTGAGTTCTGCAACCAATTGCACGCCTTTGATATTTCTTATGGTGTATAAAATATCTTTTACTTTTTCATCTTCAATCCATTCACCACGGATCCACCAAATAAAATCCATGTGTTTTAATTCAGGTAATAAGTACTCGCCATCAAATTGATTGTGATACACAAAATGGCCAATAGTGGTATTGGGCTCATAGCCCTCATACATCGAAAAATAATAGGTTCTATTTTTACGTTTCAATGCAATTTCATGATTGGGATTAAACCTAAATGCAAAGCCCATATACTGATTGAGTAAAATACAAAACTGATAATTTTTAATAGGCGCAGTGATCCCCAAGATTCGAGAGCCCTCAAAATCTTGTTCATTGATTTCTTCTTGGTTTAAAATAATTTTTGCGCTCACAATAATTAAAATATCAGTTAAATGAATTTACGTTTATATATTTAAAAAACAATTTCCACTTTAATTTCTTCTGTGCCTCTTTTATAAATTAAAAAAGTGCTATCCCCTTTTTTGAACTTAGACAAAGTCGTCATATAGCTCATCACATCTATGAATTTATAGTCGCCCATTTGCAATAAAATATCACCCGCTTTTAAGCCCAATTTTTCCCCTAATTTACCAGCAGAAGCGCCCTCAATCCTAAGCCCGGTGCCAGTATACGCGTAATCAGGCATAACACCTAGACTCACTGTAAATTTGGTACTACGGCCCATTGCAGCTTCACGCGTTTTTAAGAAATCTAACTTACCATAAGTGTTAGTGGTTTGAATAATCCCTTGAACAAAACGGAGGATATCTTTTTGCCCTTCATAATTAATCTTATCCCAATCGTCTGTTGCTTTATGGTAATCAGCGTGGCTGCCTGTAAACATAAATAAGACTGGCATATCTTTTCTATAAAAACTTGCATGATCACTTGGGCCCGTTCCTGCACTGTCGATGGTATACAATAATGTAGTTGGAGTTTTTGAAATAATTTCGGACCACTTACTAGAAGTGCCATATCCACCTAAACTCATTTTTTTAGTTGCGTCATACCTGCCCACCATGTCCATATTCACCATGTAATTAAAACTAGTTTGAATGGTGGGATGGTCTAACCAATATTTACTTCCAATCAAACCAAGTTCTTCTGCAGAGAAATGAATGATCAAATAATTATTTTTACCAAAAGCAGCATCGTTTCGATTGGATTCCTTTTTTAAATATTTAGCCAATTCAATCAAAGCTGCAGTACCACTGGCATTGTCGTCGGCCCCATTACGGATATCATTGTTAATGTCCAATGCATTTTTATCTTGATTATATCCCAAGTGGTCTACGTGAGCGCCTAATACAACAGTATGGGCTGCTTTATTGTCAATAAATGCCACTACATTTTTCCCGGTTCTAATTTGCGTCTCTAAATTTAAATTTGCATCAATATCAAATGTGCCTAATGCATCATTAAAATATTTTTTAAATCCATCTTTAGTAATATACACCACCGGAATTGCTAAGGCAGCAGCCGTATCAAATTTGTTAAATTGTATATTATCTACCAAGCTACCGCTATTGTATAAGAACAATGCTTTGGCATTTTTTTGATGCATCTCGGAGCTAGTCGACTTCATCCACTCTTGCAAATCAAAATGCGGATTGCTTTGTTGCTCTTCTAATACTTCTTGCAAATCTTTAAACCAAACCTGACCCGCTTCTTCTAATGCAAGGGTTGACTTGGTTTTTAATTGACCATTTAATCCAGTGGACACAGTAAAAAAATCAGTACCAAACTCCATTGGTTGTTGATTGACTTTCAAAAATGCATTTGCACCCCATTTTTTTCCTTCATTGATAGGAAATGCTTGGAGATATCCTTGCGTACCCATAGGTTGTAAACCTGTACTTTCATATTGTGCAATGATATAGTCAACCGCTTTTTGCTCGCCTTCGCTACCTGCGCGACGCCCTTCCAATACATCGCTCGCTAAATATTGAACATGTAATTTTAAGTTTTTAATGAGTTGACGATCTCCCTTATTTTGTTTTTGTGCTAGACCGAAAATGGATATAAAAAGAAAGAGAAGGGTGCTAATTGGGCGCATAGTACTAGTTTGAAGCTCAAAATTAAGCATTGAAGCGTAGTTTAATCAGCAAAATCTTTAAAAACTGTCAAAAGTCATGTTTTTGATTTGTTTTCAATTTCTAATTTCGTAAGTAGTCCCTATGCTTAATGGCTAGCTTTGCGACCAATCGTGAAAGCAGGTATACATATCGCCTTAGTGGGTAATCCCAACAGTGGAAAAAGTTCTCTTTTTAATGCCCTAACTGGGTTGCAACAAAAAGTAAGCAATTTCCCCGGCGTAACTGTAGATAAGAAAACAGGGGATTTGAAAATTGGACCGCATGAAAGTACATTAATTGACCTGCCAGGGACTTATAGTTTTTATCCAAAAAGAGAAGATGAATGGGTGGCTTACCGAGTATTAATGGGGGTGGATGAAGATGTAAAAACAGATGTGATTTTATTAATAGCAGATGCAAGTAATTTAAAAAGAAACTTACTTTTTTGTAGTCAAATCATTGATTTAAAAATTCCTGTGGTCTTGGCGCTCACTATGAATGACCTTGCACAAAAAAAGGGCATTAAAATTGATATCGCTGGACTACAATCCGATTTAGGTATTCCTGTAGTTGCGGTGGATGCAAGAAAAAATAAAGGCTTAGGTGCATTGAAAAATATATTGGGGCAAATAATAGAAACACCTCGATCTAGAAATCAAGCAAGTTTTATTGACAATAAAAATCTTGCCCCTGCTGCTATTGATGCATTTAAAAAAACATACCCAACACATAGTGACTATGCTGCTTTGCATTATTTAATGCACCACGAAACTTTTCCTTTGGATCAAGAGATGCAGGAAAATATAGAACAGATTGAACTTGAAAACGATTTTAACCACACCAAAACACAGGCTCAAGAAATTTTACAACGCTATCAACGCATTCAAGAGCTGATGAAAAAATGGGTGACCGAACCGGATCCAACTGCCAAGAAAAAAAGAACAGACCGATTAGACAATATATTATTACACCGCGTTTGGGGGTATATCATTTTATTGAGTGTCTTATTTTTATTGTTTCAATCTGTGTTCTGGATGGCCTCTTTCCCAATGGATGGTATTGAATGGATTTTTACCAATATCACTACTTATTTAAACACTGTCTTACCGCAAGCTTGGTGGCAGGACTTATTAGTGAATGGATTTGTGGCGGGCATTGGTGGGATTGTAATTTTTGTGCCGCAGATTATGATTTTATTTGGACTCATCACTTTGCTAGAAGACACGGGGTATATGGCTAGGATCAGTTTCTTAAGTGATAAACTTATGCGTAAAGTGGGATTGAATGGAAAGAGCGTGATGCCCATGATTAGTGGTTTTGCTTGTGCTGTGCCAGCCATCATGAGTGCTAGAAATATTGAAAATAAAAAGGAACGCTTACTCACGATATTGGTTACTCCATTTATGAGTTGTAGTGCAAGACTACCTGTCTATACTATTTTAATTTCTTTGGTGATAGACAATACCATGTATTTTGGTTTTTTAAGTCTGCAAGGATTGGTGATGATGGCACTTTATTTATTAGGCATTGTAATGGCACTTGTAGCAAGCTTTATCCTGAAATTATTTATTCAAATTAAAGAGAAAAGTTATTTCATTTTAGAACTACCTGTTTACCGCGCACCACGTTGGGGCAATGTGGGGATAACGATGATACAGAAGGCAAAAATATTTGTGGTGGATGCAGGTAAAGTGATTATCATGATTAGTTTGTTGTTGTGGTTCTTGAGTTCTTATGGACCAGGTGAAAAAATGGATCAGCTCAATACACAATATACATTAGCTGTGAAAAGCAATCCAGCGCAAGCAGCACAATTAGAAAAACAATACAATACCGATAAACTTGCCAATTCTTATGCTGGCATATTGGGTAAAAAAATTGAGCCAATTATAAAGCCACTTGGATATGATTGGAAGATTGGTATTGCACTCATTACTTCCTTTGCAGCAAGAGAAGTATTTGTAGGGACCATGGCTACTTTGTATAGTGTAGAGGAGGATAACAACAGTAGCTTAAGAGAAAAATTACGTGCCTCTGTTTGGCCTGATGGCAAACCAGTTTATAGTTTAGCCACTGCACTTTCTTTGATGGTATTTTATGTACTTGCAATGCAATGTATGAGTACACTCGCTATTGTGAAAAGGGAAACAGGTACTTGGAAATGGCCGACGATTCAATTCTTTATGATGACAGGACTAGCTTATCTTTTAAGCTGGCTGACCTATATCATTGCGAAGTAAAATTGGAATTAAGCACCAACTGAAATCTACCAGCCAGAAATAGCCAAAATCTCGGCAGTATGGTCTTTTGTATCTGGCTTTTTAATAATATGCTGCACCATGCCAGCTTCGTCAATTAAAAAAGTGGTTCTTGAAGTGCCCATATAGGTCTTCCCCATGAACTTCTTCTGGCCCCAAAGATTGTATTTGTCCACGATTTTCTTGTCTTCGTCTGCGATTAAAGAGAAAGGAAGCTCGTATTTATCGATGAATTTCACGTGAGAGGCCACCGAATCTACACTAACGCCTAAAATAGCGATCCCCTTCTTAATCAATTTCTTATAATTATCGCGCAAATTGCAAGCCTGCGCTGTACAACCTGGAGTATCGTCCTTTGGATAGAAGTATAAAACCAATTTTTGCCCTTTAAAATCGGCGATTGAGACCGTTTTGCCGTGTTGATCGGCTCCTTTGAATGCTGGTGCCTTAGCCCCTTCTTTAATAACTGCCATAACATATAGTATTGTGGTGAAGATACGAATTAAAAAGGAGAAAATAGTTTCACTTAAATTGGACCGAATACAACCAAAAATTAATAGATTTGCACAATTTATATTTTTGTAGCCATGCCAAGAGATATTACCATCAAATCCGTTTTAATTGTAGGTTCTGGACCCATCATTATTGGACAGGCCTGCGAGTTTGACTATTCCGGATCACAAGCCGCTCGATCATTGAGAGAAGAAGGTATCAAAGTGATTTTGATCAATAGCAATCCTGCGACGATCATGACAGATCCAATGATGGCAGACAAGGTTTATTTATTGCCTTTGACAATAG
>JBIKJM010000093.1:0-6075 GCA_044360985.1 Sediminibacterium sp.
TTATCTACAAAAATGCTTCTAGGGTCATTAAGCTGGTTAGCGGCAGACCCCGCACCATTACCTCCGGCAACGGTGGTACCTTCATTTGCCCCGGGTGCCCATTTCTGAATACGGCTATTACCTAAATCTGCCACATATATATTCCCTGCCCCATCTACGAAAACATCTTCTGCCTGGGCAATCTGATTAGCGCCCGAGCCCCTGGAACCGCTCCCTGCCACAGTAGTTCCGCTGGTTGCATCTGGCGCCCATTTTTGTATTCTTGGGTTATCGCCGCTTGCAATAAATATATTGCCGCTGGCATCAACAAATATGCCCTTCGGAAAATACAACTGATTAGCGGCGCTACCCCGACCATTGCCACCGGCAACAGTAACTCCTGATACTGCGCCAGGCGCCCATTTTTGAATCCGATCGTTACTGCGATCCGCCACATAGATATTTCCAACAGCATCTACAAATACATCTGAAGGATTCCATAATTGATTGGCTGCAGAGCCAAAGCCATTACCGCCGGCAACAGTAATTACTTGTTTTGTAGTTGTGGTTGTATCAGCATCATCACTTTTTGTACACGCACTGACTAAAATTAGGGCCAGTAGGGTAATTTTGATAATATATTTCATTTTTTAGGTGGGGTTTATAATTAAAGATCATAATTCTCCTCGACATTCAGAAATCCTGAGCCACACAAAACAGTACAAAAGACTACAAAAGCTTGCCACAAGGGCATAAAAAAACTCCGATTTCTTGACGATTTCGGAGTTTTTAGTGCTTATTACAAGCTAGATTGTGAACTGGCTGGGGCCGACCTTTGAAATCTAACTCTGCGATTATCACTGTATTAGATTGATATTCAAGATTGTCAACCCAAAGACAAGCCACATTGTGTTCTTTTTTCATTCGATTCTACGGGAATTTCCCAAGAAAAAGGGTGGGAGGCAACAGTTTGATAATGTTATTTATCATACTTTTTCTTAATATTTTAAGATAACTTCGAAGTACCCCCATTCAGCTAATCCTGGCTGTCTTAAATGAATTTTTAAAATCATTTAATTTACAATGTCTAGAAAGATCATTTTTTGTACAACTTTATTTCTTTTCATATTTAATATAATTCCAGCAATTGGCCAAACACCAAATGAATTTAAGAATTTACCTTTATATATTGAAAAGCCAGATTGGCTAAATTTGATTGATTGGAAAAAGCCAAATATATTTTATATTGATTCACTTTTTTCTACTTGGAAAGCAAATAAAATCAATTTAAAATCTGATACTATTTTGGATGAAGATCCTTTTGAAAGTGCATATTTTAGATGGAGAAATAGAGTTGAGCCGTATATAATTGAAAATGGAGATACTAGTATTAAGGAGTATAACAGAATTTTAGATATATATAGTCCTAAAACAAACTCTAGTAACATAGAAAGTAGAAAGTCAATGTCAATTTCTAATGGAAATTGGACTTTGGTTGGTCCTACTAAAACATATAGAAATGGAATAAAAGTTCCTTGGCAGTCAAATGTTTATCAATTAGTTATTGATAAAAGTAATCCCAATAATATTTACTGCGGAACTGAATCAGGCAATCTTTATAAATCGAATGATAAAGGTAAAAATTGGTTTTCAATTGGAGATGGGATATTGTCAATCAATAGTTCTGTTTCTGCACTAGCGATTTCTAAAATTAATCCACAAGAATTATATACATGCTTTAATAACGGTTATTTTTTTAAATCTACCAATACTGGTCAAAGTTGGCAGAGAAATATAAATTATACTTTTGGAAAATCAGAATGCATTGAAGTAAATGAGTTTAGTAATAAAATTTTTATTGCATCAGACTATGGGGTAGTAAAATCCGAGGATGGAGGTTCTACTTTTAAAATTGTATCTGGATCAGATTCAATTAAAATTTATGATATAAAATCTGATGTTAAAGATAAAAATATCATTTTCGCAACTGGTTCTGATAAATCTGGGAAAGTTATATTACTTAAGTCTAGTGATGGTGGTAATACATTTGTAAATAAAACAAATCCAATTTTTGACTTTAAAAATACTGGTTCTAGATTAACAAATACATTATCTAATAATAATGTTATTTATAATGTAGTACTTACTGATTCATTCCCAATAATTTTAAAGAGTATTAATAATGGAGATAGTTGGATAATAGTTGCAAAAAGTAATGTTTTTGGATTAACAGGAAGTAATATTAATGTCGGATTAGGAATGTCAAATGGGCAAGGGTATTATGATTTAGATATTTGTGTATCACAAACAAATGAAAATGAGCTAATAGTTGCTACTACAACTGCATATAAGTCAATTGATGGTGGATACAATTTCAAGCCGATAGGAGGTTATGCTGGTAGTTTTAACATTCATCCAGATATTCAAAGTATTAGGTCGTTTAATGGGGACACTTATATAACTACAGACGGTGGTGTTAATTACTCTTCTGATTTCTTTACAAATTTAACAAATTACGAATCTAGGACTGATGGAATTGAATCCTCTGAATTTTGGGGTTTTGGTCAAGGTTGGGACGAAGATATTTTAGTTGGTGGTAGATATCATAATGGAAATACCGCACTTTTTGAAAATTATAAAAATGGTAATTCACTATCACTTGGTGGAGCCGAAGATGCTACTGGTCATGTTTTTCACGGTTTTTCTAGATTAACCGGTTTTAGAGATATTGGAGTAGTTAAAATACCAGATAGTTTGAATGGGAAAATTGGTAATGCTGATTTAAATAATTCTAAATGGCCAAGTGAAGATTTTTATGGACAATTCTCAAGTAGATTAGTAAATGATCCAAGGTATAGAAACGTATATTATCTAGGTAATAATAAAGATTTGTGGAAATCCATTGACAATGGCAAGTCGTATTCTGTTTTGTATAGCTTTCAGTCAAATATTTGGAGATTTGATATTTCAAGAACTAATCCTAATATTTTAATAGCATGCACATCAACAGGAATTTTTAAATCAAATGATGCTGGGATTAGTTGGACTTTAAAATCATTACCAACTGGTGTTACTTATGCATATTACAATAGTGATATAATAATAAATCCAAGTGATGAAAAAAATATTTATTTATGTATGCCTTCCAATTCTATTTCTTCAAATCGTGTCTTTCAATCAAATGATGGAGGCGATTCATGGATTAACATAACACAATCTACACTTAACGGATTGAAAGTAGCATATCTACAATCTGATGGGTCAATTGATAATGGGGTATATGCAATTACAAACTTTCCAGGAAAAGTATTCTATAAAAATAAGAATATGACTGATTGGATTGATTTTAGTAATGGCTTGCCTTTAAATATTTCAGCAAGACAAGGGGGAATAATTTTTTTTAGGGATAATAAAATAAGAATTTGTGGTAATAGAGGATTTTGGGAATCTCCGTTATATAGTTCTCCAAATCCACTTGCACAACCCATGGTTTATTTTAATACAAATGGATGCTCAAAAGATACAGTTCGCTTTTTTGACTATTCAATTTTAAATCCAATTGGTGCAAAATGGAATTGGGAATTTCCAGGAGCAAGTCAAGTTTTTGATGCAAATACTAATTCTCCTAAAGTTTTATATTCTAATTTAGGAAAGTATGATGTCAAATTAACAATTACTGACTCATCTGGACGAATTAGCTCTAAGCTTGTTAAAAATATGATTGATTTCAATCTTGATGTTTGTTCCATTGATTCATTGCCGGGAATGGCTTTAAATGTTCGAAAAGACTCAACTGTAATTTCTTTTGGTAATGCGCCTATATTTTCGAACTCTTTTTCAATTACTTGCTGGGTTAAACCTAACGGATTGCAAGGAAGCTTTGCACAATTAGTTTCACATGATCCTTATCCTGGATCAAGATTTGGATTTGGACTTGGTTTTGCATTCAAAAATTATGCCAAAAATCTAAATCTTTGTTACACTGATAATTTAGTAGGATTTGGTAATAGTAGTAACCTTGTTTTAGATTCAACAAAATGGAATTTTGTAACATTGGTGTATGCTCCTGATGGGGTGACTTTATTTTTAAATGGCAATTCTGAAAAAGTCAATAATTCAATAATGCCGAAGATTGACTTATCTCAAAGCCCATTTTATATTAATAAAGATATTCACAACCAAGGAGGTTATTTTAATGGAATCATTGACGAAGTAAAAATATATAATTATTCATTGAGTACCAGCGAGGTTAGGGAAAAAATGCACATCATTCAAAAAAATGCATTAAGTGAAAAAGGGTTATTAAAATATTTACAATTCAATAAATATAATGGTGGTTCTATTTACGAATTAATAAATAGTAATAGAATCGATATATCAGCTAATAATTTAGTAAAGTCTACTGCGCCCATAGGAACAGGTGTGTATTATAAAATACCTCAGATTAATTCACAAGGTGATTATACTTTTTCAAATCTGGGAGTCACATTTAAAATTAGAAATAACTTATTTTCAGCAAATGAAATTTATGGATATAAACTTAATAATGTTCCTGATAATTTACCATTAAATAAGTTTAAAAATTTTACAACTTATTGGATTTTTAATTCATTTGGTAATAGTATCAATACTAATAAAATAGATAGCATAAAATTTGAAAATTTAAATATCACCAATTCAAGCATAAATAAAAATCACTTTCTTTTTTATAATAGAAAGTTTAATGATTTCGGCACTAATTGGAAATTAATAAAAAAAGAGGCTAATAATTATATTTATAATTCTCCCCAGAATAATTCTTTGTCAATTAACACTTTGGATACAATTTCTAATTTCGGTCAATTTTTAATTATTGATTCCTCTTATGTTGATACAAGTTATACATTATCTAATAAAAATAGTTTATGTGTTGGGGATTCTATTAATATAATTCTAAAAGGTGGAAATAAATATCAATGGTTTAAGGATGGCAATAAAATTAGTGTAACTAATGATACAATTTTAACTATCAAAGAATCTGGTATTTACAGATGTTTAATTACGAGTCCAACAAATTTTATAGATACTACATCTTTCATTAACATAAATTTTAATAAAATTCCTAGTACTCCAATAATTTTAAGAGATAGCATTAGTTATTTGAAATCAAATAATTCATTTGGTAATCTCTGGCACAAGGATGGAGTTCTAATTTCTGATACTTCATCTAGAATAAAACCAATTATTCAAGGTTCATTCACTGTTAAAACTTCTCAATATGGTTGTACTAGTTCTTTAAGTACACCTTATTATTTCTTGGTAACAGATGTTATAAATTTAAGTTCTGATGAATTTATCAAACTAGTGCCAAATCCAGTAAAGAATCAAATGAACATTGATTTTGTCATAAAAGGTTATCAAAGATTGAATATCGATTTCTATGAGTTATCTACAGGATTATTAAAGTATAGTAATAAAGGTGTTTTTGCAGGTTCTCAGCTTTATCTGGGTCAGCTTTCACCAGGAACATATTTTGTAAGTGTAAGGTCTGAAGATGGCAAAGTTGCTCATAAGCTTAAAGTAATAAAGCTATAACCGAGCCACACAAAACAATACAAAAGACTACAAAAGCGTGCCATAAGAGCATAAAAAAACTCCGATTTCGTAAGATTTCGGAGTTTTTAGTGCTTATTACAAGCTAGATTGTGAACTGGCTGGGACTCGAACCCAGGGCCCATACATTAAAAGTGTATTGCTCTACCAACTGAGCTACCAATTCTAACCCGTTTCCCTTTTGAGGAGTGCAAAAATAAGGATTAATCGAAACAAACCAAATAAAAAGGGAACTTTATTTTGCCTCTAAATTGCTCCTAAGTGGTTCATCTTCAAATAACAATTACTTTTGTACAAACGCATTTTTATGTCTTTATTCAACAATCAAGTAGTAGTCATAACAGGAGGGTCCGATGGCATCGGAAAGGCTTTGGTAGAGCAGTTTCTAGCCATGGGTGCAAGAGTTGCTACCTGCGGAAGAAGTCAGGAAAAATTACATCAATTGCAAGTACAGCATCCTGGTGCGCCTCTGTTTTTGAAAGGTGTAGATGTTAGTAAAGAACA
>JBIKJM010000094.1:0-6032 GCA_044360985.1 Sediminibacterium sp.
GATCATATGATAAAAATCGCGCCAAATTAATTCGTTCAAATAAGTGGTGTTGATAGATGCAGTTTCCAAAGCCAACTGTCTAATTGAAATAGTACCAAATCTTAAATGCATGCCAAGATGCGAAGTGCCCCCTTCTTTGGCTGGAAAATTTCTTTGTTCGGTGTAGTTTTTCACTGTGCTTTCCTTCCATTTTTTTGCAGGCACCACTAAGTCTGTTTGCTCAAATCCCATGTCCTTTAAACTTGGAATTTTCAAAGGCTTACTATCTATAAAATATTCCAAACCTTTTTCCGATGGCAATAATTTTGGTGTATTCGCTTCCCATGCAGCTTTCCATCTTCTAGAATAAGGCGTGAAAACAGTGTAAGGCTTCCCATCCTCCTTGGTTACTTCGGACTTTTCAAAAATCACTTGATCCTTGTAGGAATGAAACTCAATCTTATCCTTTGCTAAATCAGTTGCAATTTGTGCGTCTCTTTGGATACCGTAAGGCTCGTAATCTTGATTTGTAAAAAGGGAATGAATTTGATATTGCTTTTTCAGGGCTTCAATAGCTTCCGTTGGATGGCCATAATGCACCCAAAGGGATTTCCCTTTTTCTGTTAAAGTGTTCTGTAATTCTGTGATGGTTTGATGGATAAAATCCACTCTTCTATCTGCCTTATCATCCAATTTATCCAAAATCATTTTATCAAAAATGAAAATGGGTAGCACTTTTAGTTCTAGTTTTTGAGCCAACTTAAGGGCATGGTATAATCCTGTATTGTCTTTAAATCTAAGATCTCTTCGGAACCAAAATAAAATAACGGATGGGCGCATAGTAGTAGAATAACATTTAACAATACAAATAGTTGAATCTTAAGCTCAATTTATCAATTAATAATTAATTTAGTGGATGCAAATAAAAGCCTTCATTACAAGCCTAGAGGAATGGGCACCCCTCCAATTTCAAGAATCCTATGATAATTCAGGTCTAATTGTTGGCGATCCCGAGGCCAATTGCACGGGTGTTTTGTGTTCCTTAGATTGCACTGAAGCGATCATCGACGAAGCCATTCAAAAGGGATGCAACCTGATTGTGAGTCATCACCCCATCATTTTTAAAGGGATCAAGCAATTTAGCGGGGACCATTATGTCAATAGAACAGTCCTAAAAGCCATCCATCATAACATCGCTTTGTATGCCATTCACACCAATTTGGACAATATGATCCATGGGGTCAATAGTACCCTAGCCGACCGATTACACCTTGGGAATAGACGAATTTTAGCCCCAATTCCTGGTCAATTGGATGCCAATGGGCAGGCCGTGGGGGCAGGAATAGTGGGTGAATTACCCCTGGAAACCGAGCCTGAGGCCTTCGTTCGTTGGGTCAAAGAGCAGTTGAATTTAGAAGTAATCAAGCACACTCAATTATTAGATAAAAAATTGATAACCATAGCTTTATGTGGTGGCAGTGGTAGCTTTTTACTGGACCATGTGAAGGCTCAAAAGATCGATTGCTTCATCACAAGCGACCTTAAATACCATGATTTCTTTGAGGCAGACGGAAAGTACCTCCTAATGGATATTGGGCATGGGGAAAGCGAACATTTAGTTCCTGGACTAATTGTTGACTATTTAAAGCGTAAATTCCTTACCTTTGCCGTCCTCGAATCTGAGGTGAAAACGCAACCAATAAGCTACTTAAAATAAAACATTCATATGGCATCAGTCAAAGACTTTTCAGTAGAAGAAAAATTAGTGAATCTTCACAAGCTTCAAACCGTAGACAGCAGCATCGACCAGATCGAAATTTTGCGTGGTGAATTGCCTATGGAAGTAAAGGATCTTGAAGATGAAGTTCAAGGATTGGTAAACAGACAAAATAGAATCGAAGAAGAGATCAATGGTATCACCGAATTTATTGAAAGTAAGAAAGCTGCAATCAAAGAAAGTGAAGAGTTGACTTCTAAATACGAGAAGCAAAGCGAAAACGTAAAGAACAACCGTGAGTTCGAAGCCATCAACAAAGAATTAGAAATGCAAGGTTTGGAAATCAAACTTGCCGAAAAACATATCCGTGACGCAAACGAAGAATTAGCTGAAAAGATCAAGGTTTTGGAAGCTGCAAAAAAGACAATAGCTGTTAAAGACGGTGTGTTGACGCATAAGAAAGGTGAATTAGAAAAAATCATCGCTGATACAGAAATCGAAGAGAAAGACTTAAGAAAAAAGAGCGAAGAAGCTAGAGCACATATCGATGAGCGTTTATTGTACAGTTACGACCGTATCAGAAACTCTTACCGTAATGGATTGGCTGTAGTAACTGTTGAGCGTGATGCTTGTGGTGGATGTTTTAACTCTATCCCTCCTCAACGTCAAAGTGAAATCCGTTTACATAAGAAAATCATTGTTTGCGAGAACTGTGGTAGAATCTTAGTAGAAGGTGAATTAGCAGGTAAAGAAGCTTAATCAAATAAGTTTTAAAATATTCCCAGAAAGGGTAGCCAATCGGCTACCCTTTCTTATTTTTACACCATGAGAAAATGTATGTTGCTTGCTTTGGTAATGATAATGACGAGCCATGCATTTGGTCAATACGATTACCAATGGACGCCTCGTACGCAAAAGATCTATGAGTCCATTACGAGCTTGCGCATCCCAGAAGCAAGGGTTTTAATGAACCAAGATAAAAAAGCCAACGCTTCAAATTTAATCTACCCGTTGCTTGAAAGCTATGCCGATTTCTACCAGCTTTTTTTAAATGAAAACAAGGCTGAATACAGTCGGATGTCTCCAGCCTTTGAACAAAGGATCCAATTATTAGAGGCCGGTCCAAAACAATCTCCTTACTACCATTATAGTCTTGCATTAGCACATCTTCACAAATCACTTATTGCCATTCGTTTCAATAAAAATTTGGAAGCTGCATTAGATTTTAGAAAAGCATTCCTCTTGTTTAAAGAAAATAAAAAAGCCTACCCCAATTTTTCTCCCAACGATGTCTACCTTGGACTCATGACCACCGTGATTGGGACCATCCCTAAAGGTTATCAATGGATGGCGAGTCTATTAGGAATGAGTGGAAAAATAACAGAGGGTAACGCACTTGTTTTAAAATATATCAATAGCAAAGACGCTTACGCGAATCAATGTCGTAACGAAGCACTTTTTGTTTATCCCTATCTTGTCATGAACTTTGAAGGTAATAAGAAAAAAACTTTTGATTTCATTGAAAACACAGCCTACGATTTTACCAATAATCACTTGCACGCCTATATGGCGACCAATCTTTATTTGAATAACCAGCAATCGCAAAAGGCGTTGCAAATCGCATCCAATCTCAACCCCTCATCTACTTATTTAGACCTTCCCTTCTGGCAATTAGAAATGGGTTATGCGTATTTGAATGAGTTAAAATTAGATGCAGCTAAAAATGCTCTACAACAATTTATTAATCGTTTCAAGGGACAGTTTTATGTGAAAGATGCTTTTGAAAAATTAAGTTGGATTGCTTACATACAAGGGGATCAAGCCAAGGCCAATGCCTATCGAAGTAATGTGCTATCAAAAGGAAACGATATCACTGATGCAGATAAACAGGCTTTGCAAAACGCAAAAAAAGGGACCTGGCCCCATCCTATTTTATTGAGGGCAAGACTACTCAGTGACGGCGGCTACCAACAACAAGCACTGGCGATTTTAGCAGGGAAAACTAGTAAGGATTTTGATAAAGACATCGACAAAACAGAATTTGCTTACCGTCTTGGCCGTATCTATGAATTAGCAGGGCAAATTGATCAAGCCATTCCTTTTTATACCTCCGCAATTGAAAAAGGCAGCAATCAACCAGAATATTTTGCTGCAAGGGCCGCCCTTCAAATTGGTTTGATTTATGAACAAAAAGGCAATCCATCACAAGCCATTACCTTTTTTAACACCTGCTTAGAAATGAAAAACCACGCTTTTAAAAATTCCTTAGACCAAAAAGCAAAAACAGGGATTCAGCGTTGTTTGAGGAAATAAAATTGGGTGTATATTGCAGTGCATCATGCTGACTCATTTAGACATACAGAATTATATTTTAATCGACGATTTACAGATTAATTTATCCAACCAACTCTCTGTGATTACAGGAGAAACTGGCGCGGGTAAGAGTATCATCATGGGTGCATTAGGTTTGATTTTAGGAGACCGTGCAGACAGCTCTGTTTGTCGTAACCCAGAAAAAAAATGTGTGATAGAAGGCGTTTTTACACTTGCCAATAAAAATAATTACGCAGCCTTTTTTGAAGCGAATGATTTAGACCTTGCCGATGAATTAATTATTCGTAGAGAAATCAATGCGCAAGGAAAGTCTAGGGCTTTCATCAACGATACGCCAATCAATTTAAACGAACTAAGACAACTTACTTCTCAATTGGTGGACCTGCATCAACAATTTGATACCCTGAGTTTGGGGGATATGGAGTTTCAAAGAACCGTTTTAGATGCACTCGCCAATGTCCACAAAGCACTTGAAGCTTATCAAGTAACATTTTTTGATTGGAAGGCAGCGACCAAACACTTAAGCGAACTCATTGAACAAAAAGAAAATTTTGATCAAACCGTTGCTTATAAATCGCATTTATTAGAGGAACTAACCACACTTGATTTACAAGAGAATGAATTAGAACAATTAGAGTCCGATTTAAAATTCATGGAAAATGCTGCTGAGATTAAAGCGCAATTAACACAAAGTATCCATGCATTAGATGAGTCCGACCAACCAATTCTACAACAGATTAAACAGATTGCACATAATTTAGAAAGCATTGCAAAATTTCAGAATGATTTTACGCCTTTGTTAGAAAGATTGAAAGCGGCTCAAATAGAACTGGCAGATATAACTAGTGAACTTCAATCATGGCAGGATAAAATGGATATTGATGCTTCAAAAATTAGTACCATGCAAGAAAGATTGTCTCAGGGCTATCATTTACAAAAAAAGCATAAGGTGCAATCTACCGCTGCCTTATTGGAGATCCAAGAAGCATTATCAAAAGACCTAGAAGCAGTATTGCATATAGATGAAGCCATTGAGACCTATACCAAAAAAGCAGCTGCTGCCGAAAAAGATTTAACAACAGGCGCTGCTAATTTAAGTGACTTACGTAAAAAACAAGCTGCCCCTTTTGCAAAACAAGTGAACCATTTATTGCATCAAGTGGGGATGCCCAATGCACAATTAAAAGTGCAATTGGATACCGTTCCTTTTAATCAATTTGGAATTGATAAAATTGATTTTCTTTTTGACGCCAATAACACACAAAAATTTGAGCCCATTAAAAAAGTGGCAAGTGGTGGGGAATTAAGTCGCTTAATGTTATGCATTAAATCATTGGTAGGAAAATCGATTGATTTGCCAACGATGATCTTTGATGAAATTGATTCTGGTATTTCTGGTGAGCCTGCAAAACAAGTGGGTTTATTATTACAAGAATTGGGGCAAGCACGTCAGGTACTTTGCATTACGCATCAGCCTCAAATTGCAGCGAAAGGGCAAGCGCATTTATATGTCTATAAAGAACAAGAAGGCAAAACCACCCATACACATGTGCGCAGTTTAGAAGCGACTGAGCGCGTAACCCATATTGCCCGAATGATTGGCGGCGACCCACCAAGTAAAGCAGCTTTGGAGCATGCAAACGAATTACTTGCTTAGCCTATATTAAGCCGACTGATTGGCTTTTTTATAGGATATTATAATTATTTTTGCAGGAATTAAATAAACCCATAAAGATGGCATACAATTTATTAAAAGGTAAGAGAGGTATTATTACTGGAGCACTTGATAAAAATTCAATTGCATGGAAAGTGGCAGAACTAGCACATGCCGAAGGTGCCACATTTGTATTGACCAACGCCCCTATCGCCATGCGTATGGGAGAGATCAATGTACTTGCAGAACAAACCAATTCTAAAATTATACCAGCCGATGCGACCAACGTAGAGGAACTAACTAATTTGTTTACCCAGTCTCAAGAAATTTTAGGGGGTAAAATCGATT
>JBIKJM010000095.1:0-5988 GCA_044360985.1 Sediminibacterium sp.
CACATTCCACATTGGCTGTGACCCAGCTTTATGAATAATGTAAACGGCCTTCCAAACCTCTACAATATCTTTGGTATTTACTTGATATGGCTCGTATAAAGGATTGTCACTCAACAAAGTAAGCTTCTCCCCAATAGTATCCACCGAACGATCGTCGTTGGTAATGATGCGCTTGTACACCACGCCGTCTGTATTCGAAATAACGATATAGGTATTGCTACTTTTCACATCTTTTAGACTGGCAACACGCTCACCAACAATCACACTTCCACTTGGAGTTGGCAACATACTGTCTCCAACAATTTCAAATGCGCGGTATTCCCCTGGAGCCAACATAGGCAAGGTGAATGTATTTAGCTCATCAATGAATTCTGGGTCAGCATAACCAGCCAAGTAGCCTGCAGCAGCTTTTACTGGTACAAATGAGACAATTGCTGCACTAATTGAAGTATCTGTTTTAAGTGAACGACGGCGCTCTAAATACGAACCTCCCATATTATAGCCCTGGTTCAAGTCAAACTCCTCCATCTGAGAAAGATCTTGGAATAAGAATACTTCTAAACTAATATTAAACAAGGCACAAATGGCTTCCTGTACTTCTAACCTTGGTTCTGCCCTGCCTTCCTCATAAGCGCCCACTAGAGATCGTTTAATTTGAAGTTGGTTGGCTAACTCCTCTTGAGTCCAATCACGTTGCTTTCTGATGAATTTTAAATTCTTACCTGCGTATGACATAACTAATAATTTTAGTGCAATTTACTAATTATTTTAGTTTTTCCAAATTTATTTAGCAATTTCTTTTTTTGAGGCCATTCCCCTTCTTGGTAACTTGCAGCATGGCTAAAGTAAAAAAGGAACAACCCGTTATATTAATTACGAACGATGATAGTATCGGTGCCCCCGGCATCCACGCACTGGTAAAGGCCGTTCAAGGATTAGGTAAAGTAGTGGTGGTGGCTCCAGATAAACCCCAAAGTGGGATGGGTCATGCCATTACACTAGGTCAACATTTAAGATTAACCAAAGTGCATTGGGAAGATGATCCTGAAGTAGAAGCATATTCTTGCAGTGGCACGCCTGTTGACTGTGTAAAATTAGCGGTAGACAAAGTGCTGCATCGTAAACCAACTATTTGTTTGAGTGGTATCAACCACGGCGCAAACCATTCCATTAATGTGATTTATTCTGGCACCATGTCTGCAGCTTTAGAAGCCTCCATTGAAAGTATTCCTAGTATCGGATTTAGTTTATTAGACCTTGGCATTGATGCCGATTTTTCAGCTGCGAGTCATTATGCGCGCATTATTGTAGAACATGTGTTGGCAGATAAAAAATTAGATAAACACTTATGCTTGAATGTGAATATTCCTAAAGTAGCGACTAAGATGATTAAAGGCATTAAGATTTGCAAACAAGCTTATGCTAAATATGATGAGAAATTTGTTGAGCGCACAGATCCTCATGGTAAAAAATATTACTGGCTTACAGGTGAATTTGTGAACTTTGATAAGTCAAAAGAAACCGATGTATGGGCACTTAAAAATAATTACGTGAGTGTGGTGCCTGTTCAATTTGATTTGACCAACCATGCACTCAAAGCGCATTTAAGTAAAAAATGGAAATGGTAAAACAATGCAATTAGAGAAAGACAATTATATCATTGGCGTACTCATTGGTCTAGCACTACCCTTCTTAGGTTTTGCAGGATTCTACCAGTGGAAGTTTAACATGGTACCATTGGACACCTTTATAGACTTATTAGCAAGTCAAAAATCCATCCTCTCTGCCATGATCAGTGTATCGCTTTTATTAAACGCAGCTGCATTGACTCTATTTTTCCAAAAGCAAATTGATAAGACCGCGAAAGGCATATTTTTTACCACCTGTGTTTATGCAATAGTAGCTATTGCAGTTAAATGGTTTTTATAGATGAAATACTATATCATAGCTGGCGAGGCTAGCGGCGACTTACACGGATCCAATTTAATCAAAGCCATTTTAAAAAATGACCCTACTGCAAGCATACAATGTTGGGGAGGAGATTTGATGCAATCAGCTGGAGGACATCTTGTGAAACATTATCGCAGTATAGCTTTCATGGGATTTGTAGAAGTGCTAATGAATTTAAGTACCATCTTATCCAATATCGCATTCTGTAAAAAAGACATCACCGAATTTGAACCAGACATTTTAATTTGCATTGATTATCCTGGCTTTAATTTACGTATTGCAAAATGGGCTAAAAAAAATGGCATGAAAGTGGTGTATTTTATTGCACCACAAGTATGGGCATGGAAAGAAAACAGGGTGCCTGCCATGCGTGCATCGATTGATCGTTTATTGTGCATCCTCCCTTTTGAAAAAAAATATTTTAAAGATAGATGGGATTGGGAGGTAGATTATATTGGTCATCCATTGATGGAAGTAATGGATGCACTTGAACCATTAGCGCATCCCCTACCTTTACTAGAAGGGAAAGCATTGATTGCATTATTGCCTGGAAGTCGCAAACAAGAGATTCAAAAAAAATTACCTATCATGCTTTCTGTTGCGAAGCAATTTCCTCAGGAACATTTTGTAGTCGCACAAGCACCCGGCATTGATGCTACATGGTTTAATGCACTCATTCCTAATTTACCCAATGTGCATGTGGTAGCTGCAAACACGTATGCTATTTTGCAACATAGTAAAGCCGCACTGGTAACAAGCGGGACCGCCACTTTAGAAACTGCACTATTAAATGTGCCAGAAATTGTTTGTTATAAAGGCAACCCAATTACGCTTGCATTGGCTAAACGATTTGTCAAAATTAAATTTATCGCATTGGTGAATTTAATCATGGACAAGGAAGTGGTGAAGGAATTGATTCAAGAAGAACTTACTACTAGTAATTTATCTATCGAATTGAAAAAATTATTGGAAGACCCTGCAAGGCAAGCTGCGATCAAAGTAGATTATGCGGCGCTGAAGCAAGCATTGACCAACGGACATAAAGCAACAGAAGTTGCAGCTGGCATCATTCAAGCCACACTAAATAAAAATTAAATAGTGCCTCTTTGTTCTAAATCCTTTTATTTAAAAAAGCGGCAAGATAAATACCCTAAATAAAGTAAACAGGATAGCGAAAATAAAAATCAATAATGAAATTCGATTCATGCCATGCATGTATTTCATCCATTGCGTCCTAGGTTGATTAGGATCTCTTTTCTTAATGAATAAGTACTCTCCAAATTGTCTTAAAATACCCATAGTCAAATTTATTTATTGTAAAATTAGTTGTTTTGATAATATCATGAGCAATATTTATATCCGCCTTAGGATATCTTATTGAAAATATAACAAGTATTAATACTTGAAAACAGCATTTTGTTTGATCATATTTTTATTAAAATCAAAAATCAATCAAAATGAAAAATCAATTATTCCAAATTTTAGCGGTATCTCTACTATTACTGTCTTGTCAAAAACAAGAAAATTTAGAAACAAAAACAGTACTAAGTATTCAAGAATTTAAAACTGACGAAATGGTCCAAGAGCTTATTAGCTATAATGCCTATTTTATTAATAATATGCAAAGCCCTACCAACGAAAGTATTCAACTTTTAAAAAAGCCTAACTTAAATAATACTGAGCAAATACGGCTCTCCAACTTATTAGGTTTTAACACACTTGCTGACTATAATTTATTTTTTAAAAATCAATCTACATTAGCTAATACCATTCGAAAGAAATACTCTTTTATAGAGAATTACTCTCAAAATGAAATTCAGAATTTACTTAACGAAACAAATTATAAAAATACTACTACTTCAAATAAACAATCGCTATTATTCGGAAATAGATGTGCACAAAAATATAATAATTGCAACAGATTAAGTAATATTGTGTATACCGCTGAAATCCTAGGCTGTACAGCTACTGCAATTGGAATAGGTGCTATAACAGGAGGCGCTGGTGGCGTATTTTTTCAATTAGCATGTGGTGGTGGTGCTATAGAACATTTGCAAGCAATGAGAGTAGGTTGTCAATTAGATTTTGAAGACTGTAATGAACAATAAATATGATAACAAAAAATAAGGCGGCAATCCTTTTACTTATACTATTTTCTATTTTTTCTCAAAGTTTTTTATACCAATCCTTGCCGTGGTTCAATATAAAAACAGGTATTATATTGTCTATAATGGCGTTCATAAGTATGGCTATTGCAGTATTTAAATTAGAAAAAAATAGAAAACTAATTTATATAATGACTGGTATAACCTTGTTACTCCTATTAATTCAATTTTTTATTTAATAGTCATAGCTACTTTGGTAAGCCAAGCTTGTAAATGAGTTGTAATTTGTGCAGTTTCAATTATAAATCCATCATGTCCATACATAGAATCTATTGCCACTAAGGTTGCATTGGGCATATGGGCTTCCATGAATTTTTGTTCGGCCAATGGACATAATATATCACTATTGATTCCAATAATAAATGTTGGTGTTTGTATGGATGTCAAAGTAACCGCTAAATCTCCCCCACGACCGCGCGCAAGGTGATGACTATCCATTGACTTCGTCAATAACCAATAACTATATGCGTTAAATCGATTCACTAATTTATCCCCTTGATAATTGATATAAGAGGATGCCTTGAAGTCATCCATTTTTTCAGGATCTGTATCGGTTTGTTTTTCTTTGAAGATACCATAGTTACGATAGGTTAACATTCCAATGGCTCTTGCTGCTTTCAATCCTTTTGAACCTGCATTCGGCTTGGCTTCCTTCCATGTAGGATCTGCTTCAATCGCCAATCTTTGTGCCGTATGTATTGCAATTGCCCAAGCACTTTCAGCAGCAGCTGTGGCAATCAAAAACATTTTCTGAATCACCGAAGGTTCCATGATAGCCCACTCTAGTGCTTGGTATCCTCCCATGCTTCCTCCTAATAAAATGTCGATTTTTTCAATACCTAAATGTTGTCTTAATAAAATATGCGCTCGCACCATGTCTCGAATAGTGATATTAGGAAATTGATCAAGCCTAGTGTCTAATTCATCTATACTCAATGGACCTGTTGATCCATAACATGAACCAATGATATTCGCACAAACAATAAAATAATCATTTGGATTAATCATGGATCCTTCGCCTACCAATCCCTTCCACCAATCAGCCACATCGGAATTGGCTGTAAGTGCATGACAAACCCAGGCCACTTTTTTACCAGGCGTATATTCACCATAATAATGATAGGCTATTTTGAGCTTTGGCAAACTGATACCAGATTCAAGGGTAAAAGGTTGATGGTATTTATAGATGACTGGGTCCATTTTATCGCTTTCTTGTGCTAACTAAGTGGCTATTTGAATTACCTTTGTAAAGGTACAATATTTATAATTCCTATTTACGACACAAATTAACCATATGGCAACAATCACTCTTAAGCGCACCGATTCTGATTATCAATTTCAAACCTTAGATGAAACAGGCCAGGTGATGACGATGGATATTCCTGAGGACCAAGGTGGTCATGGCAATGGTGTAAGACCAATGCAAGCTTTATTAAGTGCATTAGGTGGATGTAGTGGCGTAGATGTAGTGATGATTTTGAACAAGCAAAAAGAAACTATCGAGCATTACGAAATGGAAATTAGTGGAGAGCGCGCCGTTGGAAAAGAACCTGCTTTATGGGAAAAAGTGCACGTTGTTTTTAAATTAAAAGGTTCAATGTCTAAAGAGAAAGCAGAGAAAGCTTGTGCTTTGTCTATTGATAAATATTGTTCAGTGGCTGCAACATTAAGAGCTGCTGGTGCGGTGATCACTTGGGAGGTTGTAATTTTATAATTTTTTATTGCGCATTCATGAAACACGATCAATCTAAATTAATTCGTACACAAATAGAAAGAACTGCAGAGGGCGAACATTCAAGTCCTTTGTTTCTAACTAGTAGTTTTTGTTTTGATGAAGCCGAGACCATGCGTGCAGCGTTTGCAGACGAATCCG
>JBIKJM010000096.1:0-5986 GCA_044360985.1 Sediminibacterium sp.
GGAGCAAAACTGGTACCTAAAAGTGGTAAGATATCTGCACTTTTACCTAGCATTATATTGCTATTAAAATCACTTAACCCCTTTATTTTTTGCAATAATGGGTTATAAAACACGGTATAGGACCTTTCACAAGGTATAAATTGAGCCTTTGTGGTATTAGTTTGTAGTAAAAATGCTAAAAAAGCAACAAATTTTAAAATTTTATAAAACATTGGTATTCAATTAATTAATAGGAAAGTAACTTACTGTATATTATTTTTATTCATATAAAAGTAAGAAATAACCTATTACTTCACTCAATTATTTACCTATTACTTTCTAATTCATTTTTTAAATAAGAATTTTATCTCAGCTTTTGGGGGAAAGCTATGGATTTTACAGGGGAGCCGGGTAACCAGCCCCCCTTTTCATTTTAGGCCATGATTCAATTGATTTTCAACACTGTGTATTGGTGTACCATTTGCGGTCACAACCAGGAACCTCATCCCCCTTTGTTAACAATTTCGTAATATAGGCATCCCCCTGATTAGCGGAAATTGAAGGAAATTTACAGACACATACATTATCAAACATTATTTTATGGATTTTAACTCAATCATGAAGATTTTCTTACCAAAAGACAGGGTTTTCTTTCAACTTTTTGAAGAAGTAGCAGAACACGTAAACGAAATGGGTATCAAATTGAAAGAAATGGTAAATGAACCAGATGTGGATGTGAGGGCTAATATTTTAGCGCAACTTGAAAATTTAGAACATAAAAACGATGATCTAACCCATAGTATTTTTACTGAATTAGGTAGAAATTTCATTACGCCATTTGACAGAGAGGACATTCACTACTTAGCTACATCATTAGATGATATTGCCGATTATATTTACGCATCTGCTAAGAAGATTAATTTTTATAAAGTAAACCCGAACGATACTGGTATTCATAAACTTGCAGAATTGGTTTTACAAGGAACTCAGGAGACCAAGAAAATGGTTTTAGGCTTACGCAATATGAAGAACATCAAGGAAATGACAGATGCAATGATTAAAATCAATAGCATTGAGAATCAAGCAGACGATGTTTTTGACATGAGCATTGAAAAATTATTTGAGCAAGAAAATGATTTTAAAGAAGTCATTAAGAAAAGAGAGATCTACCAAGTACTTGAAATCGCAACCGATAAAATCGAAGATGTTGCTAATGTAGTAGAGTCTATTATCATCAAGTACGCTTAATTTAATTCCAATGACATTACTAATTGTTATCATAGCGCTTGCGCTCATATTTGACTATATCAATGGTTTTCATGATGCTGCCAACTCCATTGCCACAGTGGTTTCAACAAAAGTATTGACACCATTTCAAGCGGTTCTTTGGGCTGCTTTATTCAATACAGTGGCATTCTGGATTTTTAAAGATCATGCAGTTGCGAATTCAATTAGTAAAACTGTATATAAAGAGTTCATCACCTTGCCAGTAATATTTTCTGGTTTATTAGCGGCAATTTTTTGGAACTTATTAACTTGGTGGTACGGGATTCCATCTTCCTCTTCTCACACTTTAATTGGTGGATTTGCAGGCGCAGCCATTGCACATGCCTTATCAGTAAAAGGAATGAATTTTTCTTGGGCAAAAATTGTAGATGCAGACACAATTATTAAAACCATCCTGTTTATCTTTTTGGCGCCATTGATTGGTATTGTAACTTCTATGTTCATCACGGTTGTGACTATCATGCGCAATATATGGTTCCGTATTGGAATTATTGTAGTCACTACCTTGTTGACTGCTTTTTTGTTTGACTATTTTGAGAATAGTAAAATGAACGAGAATGCACAAAAGTTTTATGGTATTGATAAGTATAAGACTGAAGTAGCTGCATTAAAGTCTGAATTAAAAGATTTAAATGGATATGGAGAAACAGATACGATTCTATCAAAAAAATTACAGCTAACAGAAGAGAAATTATCAAAAGCCACTGCAAGTTTTAACTCAATACACCCATTCATTGAAAACTTTGATAATACTAGTGCAGGCTATATTGGAAAAGTTGCGAAAGACAGTGGCTGGTTGGATCAAATTGCAGTCAGTAAATTAAAAGATGCAGTAAGAAACGCGAACGACTTTTTAGTATTAGAAGCCAAAGCGCCAGAAAATGATTCTGCAAAAACAGCATATGATAAGGCGAAGGTTATTACAGAAGAATATAAAGCACCCGTAAAATTATTTTTAGCTGGAACCATTACGATGGATTCTACCATTACACTTATCAATCAGATTTATCCTATTCAGGCAAAAAACTTAGACAAAGTAAAAGCCAAACTGAACGGATTTAATATTGAAAAAACTTTTTCTGATGAGATTGATAAAGCAGATAATACCATGATTGTAAATGGTATTTTTGGTACGGCACTTATTTTTATTTTGATTTACTTATATGTTGAGAAAATCAAAACGCCTACAGCACTATCAGTAGGTAATATGTTTAAAAAATTACAGTTATTTAGTTCTGCTGCATTTAGTATTGGTCACGGAGGTAATGATGCGCAAAAAGTAATGGGTATTATTGGAGCTGCGTTAATTGCAAGTGGTTCAATACAAGATTTTGCATCGCTCCCAAATTGGGTTCCGGTAGCCTGTTATTTAGCTATTGGTATGGGTACCATGAGTGGTGGATGGAAAATTGTTAAAACAATGGGATCTAAAATCACCAAAGTAACTCCACTAGAAGGTGTTGCTGCTGAAACAGCTGGTGCATTTACTTTGTTCTTTACAGGACAGATGGGTATCCCGGTTTCCACAACACATACCATCACTGGATCCATTATTGGTGTGGGTGCAACAAAAAGATTAAGCGCAGTTAGATGGGGTGTGACCACCAATTTATTATGGGCATGGATATTAACCATCCCGGTGAGTGCTGGACTTGCTGCAATCACCTATTTTATTGTAAAGTTCTTCCTAGGATAATATAAAAACCGAATAGGTGATAACGGAATGATAAAAAAAAGACGCTACCTAGTAGCGTCTTTTTTTTATTGAATTAAAAGTATTGTTTTTTGACGGCCATCCAGATAATCAAAATTGGTTCCATTATAACAGCCATTTTGCTCTAATGCAATTCTTACAGGTTTATTCCATCCCGCAATAGTATGTGTGGCATTCAATTCAATCGAGTAACAAGTATTTGGACGCATTGCATAATCACCCGAGCCTGGCACGCCTTGTTGCATATCCCACATACCAATCGTTGTGCCTGCTGCATGGCCATGAAATCCAATTGGATGCGTATAGATACTTGGTTGTATGCCTTCTGCTTTTGCTTGTTGAATAGAAGCAGCTAGAATTTCATTTCCGGTTCTGCCAGTTTTAAAATTAGAAGTTAAAATATCTTGTAGTCTATTGGTCTTATTAAATGCTGCAACTAATTCTGCAGGTACTGTAGTTTCATTTGGTAGTAAAACATAAGCATGCTCTTGCACATCCGAATTAAGTCTTAAATAGCTGATGCCAAAATCTACATGCAATAAATCACCGCGGCGTATAATATCATCCTTTTCATTGCTCACTCTTCTTTGAATTTCTATAGAAGGATGAAACCAAGTTGACAAACCAAGGTCACTTACTTTTTGTCTAAACCACCAAACTAAATCATTCGTACTTGTTTTATTGGGTTGAATCGCTCGATTGCTAAAGCCTTCTTTAATAATTTGATGACTGATTGCAAGCAGGGTTGGAAAGAAGGCCATTTCTTTTTCGGTTCTAGTTTCTAGCCAAGCCACCCCTAGTTTTTCTGCTGATACAATTTTTTTTAAATGACTCGGTGACATGGTATTTTTAAGTTCGTTATACTCTGTCAAATGCAGTCCATCCGCATGTCCATAATCCATAGAAGTGTTTAAGCCAATTTGATTGGGGTTTAAACTGTCAATGAGCTTTGAAAGCGCCAGCCATTGATTCGGCTCTTTCTCCGGATTCCATGCCGCTTGAATACGCTTGCCTACCTGGTATCTAGCTATGGCATAACTTTTTAAAGTATTATTTTTTTTGTCTCTATAAAAAACCAACATGGTAGTTCTTCTAGCAGAAAGCCATTCTGCAGGTAAAAAAGTTTTTAAGATGGGGTCTTCATTGTATTCTCTTGAAATTATTAACCAACAATCTATATTGGTTTCATCCATTAACTTAGGTAATAAATTGTCTATTCTATCATTCAATACTTCATTGATTGTTTGCGCTTGTTCTTTAACAGATATTACTTGAGCCTGTATGTTTACAACAAAAAAGAAGAGTGTGGTGGCAATGATCAAACCTTTCATATTGGGTGTCGTTAAAATAAATAAATCTTGATGCGATAATGAATCTAGAATAAATTAACTACTAAATTTGCATCTATGCAAATTCATTTTAAAATTTTTCTTTTTTTATCGCTTTCTACGCCTATTATAGCCTCCAGCCAAGAAAAATCATTCAAACTATCTGATACGAGTTTGCAAACGGTGATTGTCACTGCCAATAAATCAAAAGAAAAAAGAATTGAATCACCCATTGCTATTAGTGTGTTGGGTAAACAACAGATTCAGGAAGCCAAAGCAGTAAGATTAGATTTTTTATTGAATAAAGTAAGTGGGGTTTTTATGCCCACCATTGGAAACGAACAGCATATGATGTCAATACGACAACCTGTTTCCTTAAAAGGCTTGTACCTATACTTAGAAGATGGATTGCCAATTAGAACAAGTGGTTTATTTAGTAACAATGCGCTCATCGAAATTAATACTGCAGCCATTCAGCAAATTGAAATCATAAAGGGACCTGCCTCGGCCTTATATGGTGCAGAAGCGATTGGTGGGGTGGTGAATTTTATACATGCAACAAGACCGACTAGAAATCAGCTTTCTATTAGTAACCACATTAATAACAACGGACTTTTAAAAACTGATTTAGCATGGAACAAAGCTGGAAAAAATTCCGGCTGGTCTGCCAACTTAAGTCAGATTGGACAAAAAAATGGACTACTTGAATACAGCGATTATACGAAAACTGCTTTAAGCATTAAAAGAGATTTTACTTTTAAGAAAAAAATGACAGGGTATCAACAACTACAATACATTCATTATGATGGTCAAATGACTGGCACAGTGGATAGCTTAAAATTTCAGGCAAGAAACTATAGTACCCAACAAAGCTTTACGTATAGAAAATTGGATTTGATTCGTTTTAGACAAAACTTATCATATGAATGGAGTACAACACAAAAAACAACTGTGAACCTTTTATACCGTGGCAATACGATGGGTCAAAATCCAGCCTATTTAATTGCTGCGAGTTCCAATCCTACAAAGTTTAGAGGACAGATTAATTCAAATCGTTTTGATGCCTATGTTTTTGATTTACAACATCAGATTAATTTGAAAAAATTAAAATCAAAAATTTTAATAGGCGGCTACATGGATGCAACTCAACAAAGCTTAGTAGCCAGCTACATTGATATTTTAAAAGATACAAACATCAATAAATTTACAAGCTATACTAGAAAAGCCATTGACAGTTTAATTACCAACTATCAAACAACTATTTATAATAAAGCAATCTATTTTAATTGGATTCAACCAATTACCAATCGTCTACGTGTCAATGCTACATTGAGGTATGACCGATTTGATTACCAGTTTAAAAATAAATTAGCCACTGGAACACCCTCTTCAAATAATGTATTCACCAATTGGGCACCTAAAATTGGCTTAACCTACAATGAACTCAATTGGGGTGGCTACTTAAATTTTAGTAATGGTTTTGTCCCACCTCAAATCACCGAAATCTACAATGCCATTCGTGTTCCATATTTATTGCCTCAAAGTTTTTCAAACTATGAAATTGGCTCTTGGATAAGCATACCAAATGGTTATATCGAGTGGTCCTTATACCAATTGAATGGCCGCAATGAAATTATTTCAGTCCGACAAGCAGATGGCGTAAACCTGAATCAAAATA
>JBIKJM010000097.1:0-5962 GCA_044360985.1 Sediminibacterium sp.
ATGGAGAAAAGAAGCGCGCTTCGTTCGAATTTTCTTGTTGTATTTCAATCGTTGAAGTAGTAGGTGTAAAAGGGACTTCTTCTACAACAACTGATTCTGGAACAATTGGTTCTGAAACTGGCGCAAAAGTTGATGGTTCCTGAATCTTTTCAGTTGAAGGTGTTCCAGTGAAACTTCCACTTGTTTGTATTCTTGCAATAACTGTTCCAATAGGAACTACAGCATTGACTTCAAATAAAATTTCTGTAATGGTGCCCGCAGTACTTGAAGGGATTTCGCTATCGACTTTATCTGTAGCAATATCAAGTAATGTTTCATCTAACTGGATGGTATCTCCTACAGCTTTATGCCATTTTAAGATGGTTGCTTCCATGATACTCTCACCCAATTTTGGCAAAATCAAGTCAACTACAGACATAGGGAATAATTTTAGCAAAAATAAGACTAAATCTTATTGATTATGAGTAACCTAAGTAAATTTATCGCTTGATTGGCAGTCACTTCGATATTCTTTTGTCGATCAAATCTTAGGTAAAACACTTTAGAAACCACTTTTTCTTTATTGGACACCCCAATCCATACCATTCCAAGGGGTTTTTCGTCCGTTTGGCCTGATGGCCCCATGATACCACTCACAGATATCCCATAATCCGTGTTCATTTTAGCTCTTATTGCTATTGCCATTTGTTCCACTGCCTCCTTACTTACAGCCCCTACGGTCTTTAAAATACTAACAGGGACGTCTAAAAATTCCGTTTTTATACGATTGTCATAACTCACGATACTACCTGTAAAAAAAGTCGATGAACCAGCATGTTTTGATAAAAGATGCCCAATATAGCCACCTGTGCAACTTTCTGCTGTTGAAACAGTTTGATTTTGGTCTTTTAAAAGACGGCCAACTACCATTTCTAAAGGTTCATCTTTATCTGTGACGAGGTTAGGTTTTACATTTTCCTTCAATTCTTGGAATAAGGTATCTAGTTGAAGATTCAAACTAGTTGCATCATCACTTCTTCCTGTCATTCTTAACCTCACCATGCCATAGGAAGGGAGATATGCTAGTTTGATATTTTCTGGAAGATTTTTTTCAAATTCTAAGATGGATTCTGCTAAAAAGGACTCCCCAACTCCAGCTGTTAATAAGGTCCTATGTGCTATCACGCCTAATTTAAATCTATCAAGTACAATTGGTAATACTTTTTCACTGATTAACCATTGCATTTCATAAGGTACTCCTGGTAAGGAAAAAATCAAACTGTTATTTTTCTGAAATAGCATACCAGGTGCAGTGCCTGATTGATTGAACAACACTTCACATACATCAGGCACTTCGGCTTGTTTAAGATTGCGTTCAATCATGGGTCTTTTGTGGACCTGCTCAAAGATATAGGTGATATGATCTAAGGAAGCTTGGTCTACAATCATTTTGCCACCAAAATATCGATTCAATAAGGGTTTGGTGATATCATCTGCAGTGGGGCCTAATCCTCCAGTGAGTATTACAATTTGGCTATTTTGAATGGCAGTATCTAATGCATCTGTTATGGATTCGGCATCATCCCCAACAGCAATCCTTTTTTGCACTCTAACTCCGATTGAATTTAATTTTTGAGCAATAAAAGCACTATTGGTATCTATTACTTGACCGATTAATAACTCGTCCCCAATCGTTATGATAGTTGCCTGAATTTGATCAGTCATATAATGCTTCAATTAGGTTGCAAAGTAAACCAAAAAAAGGCGGTTTAACTAAAATAGACACTGAGTTTTTCCTTCATATTGGCAGGCATTTCAATTCTATTGTTCATGTTTGCATCCATAAAATAGAGTTTAACCTGTCCAATGGTTAAAAGCTTACCAGCTTCATTATACACTTCTTGGTCAAACACAATCTTATGGTCAGTAGGTAAGGTCTTAATTTGAGACTTTATTGTAATTAAATCATCATATTTAGCTGGTCTTAAATACTTAATATTCAATTCAACAACAGGTAGTATAATACCCATGTCTTCAATGTCTTTGTAGGATACTCCAAGATGTCGGATGGCTTCCACTCGACCAATTTCAAAATACATGGCATAATTACCATAATAAACCACATCCATTCTATCTGTTTCTGCATACCTAACCCTTACTGTTGTCGAATGTTCGTACATATTTATTGCATTTGTTGACAAATTTAAGGATTGTATCTGTTTTTCCACAATAAGCTTATTTAACTAATCGTTTTATAATCATAGTGTAATTTTATAACACTATCCTAAATAAAGGCTCCTATGTCAAAAACCATCTCAAAAGCAAGTCCAATCCCATTGCTTTTATGCATTTTGCTGCTTTTCTATACTCCAGTTTCGAGTCAATTAATGAAATTTGATGCGCCACTTAACCAATTAGATCAAAATGGGTTAAAATCCCTTTATCAAGGGGATAGTTTAACTGCTTATCAAAAGGTTCAATCAGTCCATTTTTTTGATCCAACCAATGTAGATATTGCTTTTCATTACCATTTATTATCAGTTGCATTAGACAAAGAAAATGCCATACAACTAGCCGAAAATTGGTTAACAAATAATACAAATAAGATCTATTATTCAAGATTGAATTTTGAGTTAGCAAAATATTATTTTAAAAAACAACAAGTTGAATCTGCCATTCAAGCCTATAAAAAAATAAGTATAGATGATCTTGAAAATCATGAACTAGCTTTAATGCAGTTTCAATTGGGTTATTTATATTTCAAAAAAGGAGATTGGAACGAATCCAGCAGTTATTTATTGAGTATTAGACAGGTTCAAACAAGTCCATTTTACACAGATGCGAATTATTATGCTGGTTTTGTAGCTTTACAAAAAAAAGATTTCAAATTGGCTTTGAGTTGTTTTAAGATTGCGGAGCAAAGCAATGCTTATAAAACTTTAACTCCATTTTACATTAGTCAATTATACTATTTTTTAGGAGATATAGATGCGGCACTTAAAAATACAGAACAAGCTTTACAAAATAAAGGACAGTATTACACCGACCAATTAGCTCAGCTAATGGGACACTTATTGTTTGAGCAAAAACAGTATGATAAAGCATTGCCCTATTTAGCAAATTTTGTAAAATCACAAAAACAAGTTGAATCTCAGGATTTATACCAATTATCCTTTTGTTATTTTCAATCACAGCAATGGAATGAGGCCATTCAAGGGTTTAAACAATTAGCGAATGTAGATGATTCTTTAGGACAAAATAGTATGTACTTATTGGCTACTTCTTATTTAAAAACCAATAATAAAATAGGTGCTAAAAATGCTTTTTTACTTTGTGCAACTAAAAGTCAAAATTTAGCTCAAAAAGAAATTGCTTTATTCAATTACGCAAAGTTGTCTATTGAGTTAAAAGAATATAGTGTCGCAATACAATCCATTGAAAAATTCAACCAGCTATATCCTAATAGTCCCTATTATAACGAAGCCAAAAGTTTATATGTAACATCATTAGCTTATAGCAATGATTTTAATAAGGCCTATGATGCTTATCAAAAAATGGATACCTTAAATGAAACACTTTTAAAATTATATCCTAATATTTTATATGGTAAAGCAGCGCTTTTGATCAATGATGGTCAAAATGAAAAAGCTTATGAGCTATTTAATCAAGTTAAAAATTTACCTTATAATGATAAAGTTTTAGCACAAACTCATTTTTGGATAGGAGAGCTTGCCTATAAAATGGGTAGAATTGATGAGGCGATCGAACACCTGGAAAAATATTTATTAGACCCATTCGAAATTGGTGAAATCACAAAAAAACATGCTAACTATACCTTAGGATATTGTTATTTAAAAAACAATAACTATACAAAAGCTTTGCAATTATTTACAATTGCATCTGATTTTAATCCTTATGTCGAATCTTCTCCATATCAAAAAGATGCATTGGTGCGACTATCGGATTGTCAATTTATGACAAAACAATATAAACAAGCACTTAAATCATACCAAAAAATCATTGATTTAGGCTGGAATTTTGAAGATTATGCCAACTTGCAAAAAGCAATTATTTATGGTGCTCTTGGATTAAATAAGGAAAAACTTAAAATATTAATGAACTATGAAGCTGATTTTAGCAAGTCGATTTATTTAAGCGACGCTAGAATGGAATTAGCAGATACTTATACGAGCAAAGAACAATTTCAAGAGGCAATTAGTCCATTAGCAAAAGTGCTTTTAGATAATAAGGCTACAGAGTTCTATCCATTGGCTTATTACAAATTAGGTATTGTTTATTTCAATCTAAATAAAAATCAAGAAGCTTTACAAAATTTCAAATCATTATTTAGTGCATATCCAAATGCAGAGGAAAGTAACAATGCTTTAGAATACATCCGCAATATTTATATAGAAGAGCAACAACCAGAAGCCTATGTTCAATTTATGAATGATTTTGGTAAATCATTGTCTTATGATGAACAAGATTCACTAATCTATAGAGCAGCGATCATTCAATATGAGGATAAAAAATTTAGTAATGCTGCTTTAGCATTCAAAAAGTATATCTCCTTTTATCCAGAAGGTAAATACCAATTAAATGCATTGAATTTCTTAGCTGAAATGTCCTATGCTTCGGAACAATATGATTCTGCTGCCATTTATTTTGGGAAAATTGCAATGAAAGCACCAAATCAATTTTCAGAAAGAGCCGCTATTATAGCAGCAAGATTACATTATTTCAATTTGAAAGATTACGTTGAGGCAGAAAAGTATTTTAAGATTGTTTTACAGTATGCCACCCAACAAGAGCAGAAAAATGAAGCTACTAAAGGTTTATTAAGGTGCCAATACAAAGCCGAGAATTGGGCAGAAGCCTCCAAGACTGCTGTACTTATTTTAGCTGAACTAAACAGTGCTTCGGATGATATTTTAATGGCTAATATGGCTTTATACCATCAAACGATCAATCAACAGGACACGGTAAAGGCTTTACAATTATTGAATACTGTGTTAAAGTCAAATAGTTCATTGTATACAGCTGAGGCACATTATTTAACAGCACTAATTTATTACAATCAACAAAAGTACAATCTAGCTGAAAAAACAGCTTTTGATGTCATTAAAAAACAAGCATCCTATGAGTTTTGGGTGACTAAAGCTTATATTTTACTTGGTGATATCTATTTAGCTCAAAATGATGCATTTAATGCCATAGCAACCTATAAAAGTATTGCTGAAAATGCAACCATTCCTTCCTTACAACAAATTGCTTCGGATAAACTTAAAGCAATTAATGAAACAATTAAAGCTCAATAATATGATTAAATCAATAATAAGACTAGGTGTATTCACCATCGCTTTAATCTGTTTTAGCAATATGGCAATTGCTCAAAAAAAGAACAAAAAGAAGGCTAAAACAACAATAAGTACTAAGAAAAAGCAAGTTAAAAAAACCGGTACAAAAAAGAAGAAATCAAGTTCTACTAAGAAAAAACTGATTTCAAAAAGACCGATAGAAACAATTTATACAATTCAGGAATCAAAAATTGCTAAAACAACTGAGCAAGTAGCCCCTGTCAATAATATTGCTCTAAAGAAAAATTTAAATGATTCAATACCCGAAAAAGTGGTTACCATTGTTTCTGCTTTTAGGCCTCAATTAAAAAATGTAGCAAAAATAGGATTTGTAAATGCCACAGCCATTGTGGATACCAATTCATTGGCATTGGCTTATCAAGTGCCTAGTCAAAATTTAAGTTTTCAATATCAGCCAATTGCTTTAGTTCCTAGGGCAATTAAAATAGATCCAAGTTTGAAAATAACAAGATCTGCCAATTTCAATATTGGGATGGGAAATTATTCTAATCAAATCATTCAATTAGAGGGTAGTTATGTAGATCTGAAAGACCAAGAACATCAAATCAGTATTCTGAATGAATCAATTGCTGGTGCGCATCCTATTCAAAAATGGAATACAATTG
>JBIKJM010000099.1:0-5912 GCA_044360985.1 Sediminibacterium sp.
ATTTTGATAGAGAAAAAGCAAATCATAAAGGAAGAAGAGAAGGCGGTCTTAGTGGGCGTGATTCTACAAGAGCATACCGAAGAGCAGGTCAATGAATATTTAGCGGAGTTGGCTTTTTTAGCTGAAACGGCAGGGGCGATAGCGGTGAAAGTTTTCAAACAAAGACTACCGCATCCAGATAGTAAAACATTTGTGGGGAAGGGTAAGTTAGAAGAGATTAAACAATATGTTGCGGCCAAGGATATTGATGTGGTGATATTTGATGATGAGTTAACAGGATCTCAAATACAGAATATCGAAAAGGAAGCAAAGTGCAGGGTGATTGACCGAAGCGATTTGATCTTAGATATTTTTGCACGTCGTGCAAGAACGGCACAAGCAAAAGTGCAAGTGGAGTTAGCACAATACCAATACATTTTACCAAGACTTAAAGGGATGTGGTCGCATTTGGAAAGACAAGGTGCGGGGATTGGATCACGTGGTCCCGGTGAAACAGAAATTGAAACTGATAGACGTATTGTTAAAGACAAGATTACTTTACTGCGCAAGCGTTTACAAGAAATAGATAAGCAAGCATTCACGCAACGTAAGGATCGTGGTGAGTTCATACGTGTGGCACTAGTGGGTTATACCAATGTGGGCAAGAGTACGATCATGAACTTAATTAGTAAGAGCGAAGTGTTTGCTGAAAATAAATTGTTCGCAACTTTAGATACCACTACCCGTAAAGTAGTTTTTGAAAACACGCCATTCCTTTTAAGTGACACGGTGGGATTCATTCGTAAACTACCACATCATTTAGTAGAGAGTTTTAAAAGTACTTTGGATGAAGTGCGTGAGGCCGATGTATTATTACACGTGGTAGACATCTCCCATCCTAAATACGAAGACCAAATTGCGGTGGTGAATAAAACCTTACAAGAATTAAAAGCATTCAATAAACCGGTCCTAACTATTTTTAATAAAATGGATTTGTACCGTGATCGTTATTTTGACGAATGGGTTTCTGACGAAGTGAAACAAGATTTAGAGAAAGACCTTAAAGAAAGGTGGACCAATGCAACCGATAACAATTGCGTTTTTGTATCCGCCATTGAAAAGCAAAACATTGATGAATTAAGAACCATTATTTTACATAATGTAAGAGATATGTATCAAATTAAATATCCTTACAAGACCGTATTCTATTAGTTATGTCAGCTACTGAAATGCATTGGGTTTTAATCACAGATGCGCCATTGAGTTTAGACTGGCCCGATAATCAATTATTAGATTTGGAAGTAGATGGTAAAAAAATCACCCTAGCAAGGTTTAAGGATGGCTACTTTGCCTTTGCTCAAAAATGTCCCCATGCAAGTGGGAGGATGGCACAGGGCTACATCAACCCTTTAGGTCAAGTGGTTTGTCCTTTACACAGATACGCGTTTGACATGAAAAATGGCCGAAACACCACTGGGGAGGGCTATTTCTTAAAAACCTACCCAGTAGAACTCCGTCCCAATGGACTTTTTATTGGTTTTAAGCCTAATTCTCTCTTTTAAACTTTTGTACTTAGCTAAATTTCATTATTTTTGCAACCCATTAAAGGGAACACTCCTCCTTAGCTCAGTTGGTTAGAGCATCTGACTGTTAATCAGAGGGTCTCAGGTTCAAGTCCTGAAGGGGGAGCCACACTGGACAAGCCATCAGAAATGATGGCTTTTTCTTTGTCTATCAGTCAGTTAGGGGTATTTCAATTAATGCCTAGGGTTGAATTAACCCATTTTAATGTGTATTTATACGCTCATCCATATTTGTCTGTTTTTTCTTTGTAAATTTGATTATGAAAATTCAAGAAGTTAAATACATATCTGACTATATCATTAGCATCAAATTTGATGATGGTGTAAATGGCACTATTGAATTAAACGATTTAGTTCAAAAGGGCATTTTCAAAGTACTTCAAGATAAAAACCAATTCGCTAAGGTTTATACAAATGGTTATTCAATTGCTTGGTCTAATGAGCTTGAAATTGATGCTACTAAAATTTATTCCGATTTAACTGGTAAAAATTTTGGAGAAATTCTCAGTCCAAAATTGACCCATGCCTCAAATTAGTTATTTTCTTGGTGTCATCATTCGTATGTTTTATAGAGATCATAACCCTCCTCATTTTCATGCAGTGTATGCTGATTTTGAAGGTATCATTGATATTGAAAAAAATGAAATCATTGACGGCTATCTTCCACCTAGAGTTTTAGGCTTAGTTACAGAATGGACTGCGTTACATCAAATTGAATTAATGGATAACCGGGAGAGAGCAAGGCAACAAGAAAGCCTTAAGGATATTGCTCCTTTAGTTTAAAAATTATTTTCCATTTGCTGCAACATATTTTCTTCACTATTTTTTTCTAAATAGAGACATTTTTTTAATTTTGGTCTAAATCAAATAGACACAAAATGAACGCTCCTTTCAGCAAGTATCTCTACGTTGGTTTTTTAATATTAGGCTTCTATCAAGCCATTTTCTCTAAAGACTATGTTCAAGCTGCAGCATCACTGGGTATAGGATTGGCATTTGATCCATTCAATCCAGAAGAAAAATGGAACGACAGACCTACTTGGCAAAAGGCAGTTATGATTATTCACCTTGCTTTAGTAGCTGCAATGTTCGGATTGGGCGTTGGATTGAATGATAAGTAAATCTTCTACCGGATGCTTCTCTTATATTTTATCTTAATTGAAGTTTCATCATAATATCTGTTTGTGCATCTTCGCCAAGTACAAAAACGTGTTGATCAAATTCAACAAATCCGTTTTTAGTATAAAACTGAATGGCTTTTTTGTTTTCTTCCCATACACCTAGCCAAACAAATTCTGCATTTTGTTCTTTCGCTATTTGAATGGCTTTATCAAATAGCATTTGTCCCACTTTTTTTCCTTGAAAGGACTTTAACACATATATACGTTCTATTTCTAGTGCATTATTGTCTTTGACCTCAGTTTGTGAGGCACCCATATTAAGCTTCAAATAGCCAATCACATCTTGCCCCATCATAGCAAAGTAGAAAATCGAATTCGGGTCATTCAATTCAGCGTTTAGCTTTTCATAGGAGTATGCCTCATCCAGGTATTTAGCCATATTCTCTGCACTATTACTTTCGGCAAAAGTTTCTGAAAAAGTTAGGCGACCAATCTGCTGTAACTGATCTATTTGTTCATTACCTATTTTATTGATGACGATTTCGTTCATAATTTTTTAATGTAACTGCGTTAAGCATCCTCCTTTAAACTAAAGTTTTTGATAGGACTAAGATACTTATTTCTTTTGTGACTCCGTTTTCATCCACCATTTCTAGATAATCTGCAATAATAAATTCTGATAAAGCAAGAACAAAAGGACTGGCCATAATTCTTTGGGGTGTCGATAATATAATAGCGCATCCCTGGTGTATGAACTTTTCAATCAATTTTGTTAGCGTTTCAAATTGCGCAGGATCATAATTGACGTCACTTAAAATGATTACCTCAGGGTCTATATTTTCTGGCAAATCATTCCAATCCATTTGTAAGGCCTGTACATTCTGCAGTTTTAGATGAGCAATATTCTTTCGCAACAATTCAACAGCTTCTGAATCATAATCACTTACTTGTATTGCTTTGGCTTCATTTGCCATCAACAACGAGGGCAATCCAATTCCCGCACCAAGCTCAAGCACCGTTTTATCCCTTATCAAACTTGGATGCTTTTGAAGCACATTATGTAGAGCAGTTGCCGAGGGCCAAACCTTAGCCCAGTATGGGAAGGGGGTAGCAGGGTCCATCGCTAACAAGTCCGTATAGATTGCTTTAACGGCATCATATACTGGGACATAAATTGCTTTTTCGGCACTTATTTGGGTTAATTCTACTGGATATTGCATTGATGGTACAATGATAGGAACAAAAACATTTATTTAACAAATTTTAGAGGTGATTATACATATTTTTACAGCTTCGAATAATCTAACTTGAATAAGAATAATACTAAACGGATTGCTATGGAAAACGAAATAAGAATTAATATCAATAACCCAAAACAACTTGAAAAATTGTATCGCGATCATAAAGGCGCTTTTACAATTGCTTTTAACAATATATACCAAGAGCTAACAAACGAGCCTACTGCGCAGGCTTGGAATGAGAGACTAAACTTTAAAGACGAACAAATTACTTGGGGTAGTAAAAACGAAATCATCTTTATTGTGGTAGCTGCTTTTGTAGGTGGACTCATCGCAAAAATGCCTTCATTTTTAGGAATAGATTACGATGTGTATATGTCTAAGAATATAGGATTCGTTGTGTTCCCTATCTTGACGGCCTATTTTATTTGGAAGCAGCAATTGTCAATGAGTAAATTGGTCCTACCACTTATCTTGTTTATAGCTTCTGCAATATTTATGAATAGTTTGCCTTATAATGAAAAGAGCGCAACCTTTATTTTATCTACCATCCACTTACCCGTTTTTTTGTGGTCTATTTTGGGCTACGCTTTTATTGGCGGGGACTTAAACAATAACCAAAAGAAAATCGCATTTTTAAAATTCAACGGTAATTTTATTGTCATGACTGGATTGATATTTATCTCCGGCATGTTTTTTACAGGGATCACCCTTGCCTTATTCGAGTTATTAAAAATGGATATACAAACATTTTACTTTGAACAAATAGCTGTTTGGGCCTTAGCTGCTATGCCAATGCTGTCCACCTATTTAATTCAGAATAATCCAGATCTTGTTAATAAGATCTCTCCTACAATTGCTAAAATTTTTACGCCAATCGTTTTTATAACCTTATTGGTGTTTCTAATTGCTTTATTTTATAACGGTAAGAATATATACAATGACCGTAATTTTTTATTGGTATTTAACGCAGTACTAATTGGTGTCATGGCTATTATTCTATTCTCTTTGACGGAGGCAACAAATAATACTCGTTCAAAATTTAACTTAATTATTTTATTTGGGCTTGCCTTATTAGCTATCATCGCAAATGCGATTGCACTTTCTGCTATTTCATTTAGACTTTCTGAATTTGGTATTTCTCCTAACAGACTAGCAGTATTAGGTGCGAACTTTTTGATCTTTATACATTTATTATTTGTATCCTATGGCATATTCAAAAATCTAAATGGTAAAGCTTCTATACAAGATATAGAAGGGAATATCGCATTATTTATACCGGCCTATGCAGCTTGGGCTGCCTTTATCACTTTTATAATGCCTTTTATATTCAAGTTTATTTAAAGGATCCTCTTTCGTCTAAACCAAAGGTAGATTACAATTACAACAATTGCCATTAAGCTTAAAGCAAATGCATATCCTAATTTCCAATTCAACTCAGGCATAAATTTAAAATTCATTCCATAGATGCCTGCAATAAAAGTTAGTGGTAGAAAAAATACAGAAAATATAGTCAACAAACGAACTACTTCATTATTCTTTTGATCACTTAAGGAAAGATAGGTATTCATTAAATGAGTAGAATTATCTACAGACTCTTCATTCACTGTCAGTAAATTCAGTAATGTATCTTGTATGTCTTGATAGATATAGGAAACCTTGTATTTATCCTGGGATTTTAGAATAGTCGCCTCTGTAATTGAAATTATTTTCTTCAATATCCTTGATTGTGTCTTAATGTAATAGAGTTCTTCAATCAAAACAGCTCTGTAGTCTTTTAAAAAGATTGTTTTTTCTATCTCGGTTATTTTATCTGAAATTTCAAGCGTAGGTGTTTTGAATGAATCAATCATGAAACCTACAATCTTTAAAAAAAACTCACTTATTTTAATATCTTTTTCTTCCTCTAAATTCAAAAAAGGAAAATGAGCACGGTGTATGGTAATTAACTTATCATCAAATATAAAGAAGGCGATCTTATTAGACATCTC
>JBIKJM010000100.1:0-5875 GCA_044360985.1 Sediminibacterium sp.
TTGATGGCATCTATCGATTGCCAACAGAAGCGGAGTGGGAATATGCTGCAAGAGGGAATTCAAAATCAAATGCAATGTACCCATGGGGCTCTCCATATACGAAGACTAAAGAAGGACGTTTGTTAGCCAATTTCAAACCAGGAAGAGGAGATTATTTTGGCGGGGATGCAAAGAATGACAATATCTATACCACTAAAGTCAAAGCCTACAACGAAAATGGTTTTAAATTATTTGATATGGCAGGCAATGTGGCTGAATGGACAAGTTCAGTATTTTATGAAGGCAGCTATAACTTTACTGGAGACTTTAGTCCAGATGTGCAATACAATGCAAAAGATGCAGATCCAATATTGATGAAAAGAAAAGTGATTAGAGGTGGTTCATGGAAAGACATTGCGTACAATTGTCAAGTAAGTTCTCGCAATTACGAATACCAAGACACTGCAAAATCCTATATCGGATTTAGATGTGTACTTTCTATGGCTCCAAGAATCAACTAATCTTTTTTATTAATTTCTTTTCAAATAAAAAGTATCGTTTAAAATTTATAAATTTTTCAAATGTCAAATTCCATTTCGCCAAAAACTAATAAGATCATTAACGTATTCTTCTCTTTAGGAGCTGCGGTAGTTATTATAGCTACATTGGCAAAAATCTTACATCTATCATGGGCTGATTATGCTTTAATACTTGGTTTTATTACTGAGGCTGTAATCTTTACCATTTATGCGTTCTTGCCACCGCCAGAAATAGGAGATTCAACGCATGCGCCGCAAGCAGGTGCAGTGGATTCGGTGATGTCTCATTTGGAAGCGGCCAAATTAGACGGTGCTGCTTTTGAAAAATTAAGTACCAGTTTCAAACGCTTAAATGACACTGCCATGAATTTGGGGGATTTAGCAGATATGTCAAAAGCAAGTAAAGACTTTACAAATAACACAAAAGACGCGGCTATTGCATTGGGTTCTATCAAGGATTCAGTAGGTTCAGTTTCAAACAATTTGGGAAGCTTTGCATTGGCAACAGATGGCGTTAAAAACTTGAATGAACAATTTGCGATGATGAGTAAAAGCATGGAAGCTATGAATACATATTACACTAAGTTAGCGGAAGCTTCTAATGCTATGTCAAGTTCTGCGCAAGATGCGATTAGAGCAAAAGAACAAATTGCTTTATTAGCCGACAACCTTACTCAGTTAAACAAAGTGTATGGTAATATGATTATTGCAATGCAAGGACGTTAATTTATTTTTTCAATTTTTCATTTTTTAAAATCTAGTATACATGTCATTACCTAAGGAGCCAAGGCAGAAGATGATTAACATTATGTATATAGTGTTAACTGCGTTGTTGGCATTAAATGTATCTAGTGAGATTCTCAATGCATTTAAAACGATTGAGCAAAGCTTAAATAGTGCAAGTAATATTATTGAAAGAAAGAATTTAGATATTTATAAATCTTTGAAAGCAAAATTAGCTGATCCAAAAACAGCAGAAAAGGCTGCTATATGGGCGCCTAAGGCAGAACAAGCGCATGCTTATGCTGACGCCATGTACAGTTATGTAGAATCATTGAAGCAGGAATTAAAAGTAGAGTCGGGATTACAAATAAAAGAGGGTAAAGAAGTATATAAGGAAGATGATTTAGATGCGACTACAAGATTGTTTTTAAATAGTAAATCGGGTGCATCTAAAGGGAAGGATTTGTATAATAAATTAGTGCAATTTAAAGCCGACTTGTCTGCTATTGATCCTTTGATTGCGAAAGAAGTGATCCCTAATTTACCATTAGACTTATCGATACCTACTACTTCAAGTATTGCTGGTAAAGACGATTGGGCTTATGCTTATTTTAACATGACACCTAGTGTGGCTGCTGTTACGATATTAACTAAGTTTCAAAACGATATTCGTAATAGTGAAGCACAGGTAGTAGAGTTTTGTCATAAAGAAATTGGAGAAGTAGAATTGGTATACGATCAGTTCAATGCATTTGCTGCATCCAATTCACAGTATTTAATGTCTGGTGAAGAATTAGTCATTACTGCAGGGGTGGGTGCATTTAGTAGTGCAGCAAAACCAACTATCTCCATAGATGGCGTTGTAGTGCCTGTGGGTGCAGATGGATCTGCAATGTATAAATCAGTTGCTGGATCAACACCTGGTGTGCAAAGAAAACGTGTACGTATCTCTTTCATTAAACCAAATGGAGAAACTGCAGTCGTTGAAAAAGAAGTACAATTTACAGTGGGTACACCTTCTGGATTAGTGGTGTCTACAGATAAAACAAGGGTATTTTATAAGGGCTTAGACAATCCATTAAGTATCACTGGTGGTGGTGGTGGAGAAAAAATCAATGTAACGATAGAAGGTGCGGGAGCGAGTATAAGAAAAGCAGGTTCCGGACAATACATAGTGACTTGTGCTCAAACAGGAACAGCTGTTGTGACGGTTAATGACGGTAAGCAAACACAAAAATTAGCCATCCCTGTAAAAAGAATTCCCGATCCAATTGCGATTGTTGGAGGAAGTGCAGGAGGCAATATGGCAGCTGGTAAGTTTAGGGCACAGGGTGGGGTCATTGCAGATTTAAGAGACTTTGTTTTTGAAGGCGTAAAATTCAATGTGCTTTCCTATATTGTCATTGCAACTGGTAAAGGATTTGATGAGCCAGATTTTGCAGAAGTGAATGGCCCAGCCTTCTCTGGTGGTGCAACCACTTTAATTAGAAAATGCCAAGCGGGTACAACAGTCACCATTGGTGAAATTAAAGTGTCAGAGCCAGGTGGTGGATCAAGAAGATTAGATCAAACAATCACTTTTATTTTACAATAGGACGAACTAACGTAAAAGACAAAGCAGATTTGAAAACAATAAATGGGTACTTATGAAAATAACAATGAAAATATGCTGCATCATGCTTGCCTCTTTGGCAATGACTGTATCTTTAAATGCACAGACAGGTTTTAATTATGGAAGTAAAAAGAAAACTACGCCTGCTAAAACTGCACAAGATACAGTGATCGCGAAGCCTGTAGCTAAATCTGTAACCAACAATCAAGTGGTGGCAGCGCCTGCTTTTTCTGATGTTAAGCCAGCTAAAATCATTGACACTACAGTGGTAGGTGGATTCAACGCCAATAATAAAAGAAGCTTAAGAAATGGGTATGCTTTTTTCTCAGAAACCAATTCTAGAAAAGGGGTGAGAGAAAGAGTACCTTTGCCGTATGAAAATTTAAGAGAGGAAGATGCCTTGTTTAGTGAATTCATTTGGGAGGAAATTGATGCAAGAGAAAAGATCAACAGAACATTCATGTACCAGTCTTATGACGAAAATGGAGACCAACGTTTCTTCGCAGTATTATTAAGAGCCATAGAAAAAGATGGGGTGGTTCCTTTTTCAACAGTGGATGATCGTTTTACAACACCATTGACGATAGACGAAGTGAATGCTTCTTTAAAAGGAAGTTTGGATACGCAATTGGTTCAAAATGTATTGGATCCAAATGTATATGACACTAGTATCATATACAATACCAATTTAGCACCGAATCCAGATTCTATTTATACCTTTAGATTAAAGGAACAATGGATTTTTGACAGCAAAACAAGTAGGATGTATAGCAGAATCATTGGTATCGCACCAATTGCTGCGATTCAAATAGGCAATAAGGTTGTGAAGCGTCCATTGTTTTGGGTGTATTATCCAGAACTAAGATCCAGTCTTGCAAAAGCCGAAGTATACAATCCAAGAAATATCTCTAGCCGTATTACATGGGAGGAATTATTTGAGAGTCGTTATTTCAATGGGTATGTGGTGAAGTCTACTTTAGATAATTACAATGACAAAATGTTGAATGCATTATTCAAAGATCCTATCAAACGTTTACAAGAAGGTGAGAAGATCAAACAAAAAATATTTGATTTCGAACAAGATCGTTGGGTCTACTAGTTCAAGATTGATTGAAATAAAAAATGCGATACCTAGATATCGCATTTTTTATTAGTAGATTCATTCAAATAATTTTCTAATTCTAATGTTTTTCTTTTTCAAAAGCAGCGATTAGAATTTTAGTTTTTGCGGCGCCAATCAGTTCAGTTAAAGTGTTGGGATTAGCGGTTTTTATTTTACTAACCGATTTAAAATAAGTTAGTAAGGTCTCCTTTGTTTTTGGTCCAATGCCTGTAATATGGTCCAAGCTGTTTTCTAAAGCGCCTTTGGACCTTTGGGCTCTATGGAAGGTGATACCAAAACGGTGCACTTCGTCCCTAATATTTCGAACTAGGTTATGGGCAGCACTATTCCAGTTTAACAAAATGGAACGAGTATCTCCAGGGAAGAATAATTCTTCTATATTTTTAGCTAAGCCAACAGTCGTGACCTTGTCCTGGATGCCTAATTCTTTTAAGGCGTCTAATGCAGCATTTAATTGCCCCTTACCGCCGTCAATGATGATTAACTGAGGAAGTGGCTGCTTTTTTTGTAAGACCGAACTATAGCGTCTTAAAACGGTTTCATGCATGCTTGCAAAGTCATTGATGCCCACCACGGTTTTGATATTGAACTTACGATAATCTGATTTACTTGCCAGACCATTTTTAAAACAGACCATCGCAGAAACAGGGTAAGCCCCCTGAAAATTGGAGTTATCAAAACATTCTATATGATTGGGTACTGCAGGCAAGGAAAGTAATTGTTTTAATTCAATCAACACTTCATTGACAGGAGCATGCTCGTTTACTTTTACCAATGCTTGTCGATGCTTCCATTCCTTTAATGCATAATCTACATTCTTTTGAGAGAGTGCTAATAAATGCAATTTCTCACCCATTTTTGGAACAGTATACTTAACCCCTTGCTCTTTTTCATTGGGTTCAATAGGTACAATAATTTCTTTGGCTTGGGATTCAAGTTGGGTCCTAAAATAATGAATTGCAAACGCAAGCACGGTTTCTTTAGATTCTTCTAATGGAGTACTTAAAGGCAACATATGTGTTTGAACAATACGACCTTCTTGTAACATCAGGTAATTGACATAAGCTTGATCTTCTTCCATAGCGATGCTGAATACATCCATGGATTCTTGTTGCTTTGTTAAAATTTCTGATTTGGTTTGATAGCGTTCCAGTTCGTCTATTTTTTTCTTGGTGGCATTGGCTTTTTCATAAGCGAGTGCAGCTGCTTCTGCCAGCATCGTCTCTTTTAAATTTTGCACCAGTGGTTTTACATTTCCCTTCAACAAATGCTTTACTTGATCAATAGATATCGCATAGTCTGCTTCTGTTTGAAAGTTTTGACAAGGCCCTTTACAATTGCCTAAATGGTATTCTAAACAAACTTTAAATCTGCCTTGTTGAATATTTTTTGGTGTGAGGGGTAAAGTGCAAGTTCTTAAAGGGATGGTTTCATTGATATGATTGATCAATTCTCGAACTGCAAATACATGGGTGAACGGTCCAATATAGGTGGATCCGTCTTTTATTTTTCGTCTCGTTAAAAACACCCTAGGGAAAGCCTCATTTTTTATGACAATATAAGGGTAGGTCTTGTCGTCCTTTAAATTGATATTGTATTTAGGCTGGTAATTTTTAATGAGTTCGTTCTCTAAAATAAAAGCATCATGTTCTGAATTGACAATGGTGAACTTGATCTCGGCAATACGTTGCACCAGTTCAATGGTTTTTAAGTTATGCTGATTGGAAAGAAAATAAGAGCTCACTCGATTTCTCAAATGCTTTGCTTTACCAACGTACAATAGTTTGCCTTTATCATCAAAATATTGATAAATGCCTGGTTCTTGCGGGATGCTAGATTGTATTTTCTTAAACTGCTCTTTCTCCATATGGTCAATGCAAAAATACCGGTTTATTTTTA
>JBIKJM010000101.1:0-5810 GCA_044360985.1 Sediminibacterium sp.
GTTATTGCATCTACAAATACATTTAACACATGGCAAGCGCTAAGGGCGGTCTTGGTAGGTCAGGCTTTTTCGTTTTTTACCCCCGCCAGATCTGGCGACTATGTGGGGAGGACTTTATTTTTAGCCCCTGGTACTAAGTTGAAAGGCATTACTCAAATGGCATGGTCTTCCTATGCGCAAATTTTAATAATCATTTGTATTGGGGGCATTGCCATGTTTTGGAACCTGCCTTTTCTGGCATGGTTAAAATGGGTTACACCTTTGGGCGGATGTCTTGCATTATTTTTGTTTTTTTACAATCGGCCTTTAAAAGGTTGGTTATCCAAGTTAAACCTCCTGCAAATTGATACTGCATTAAAATGGAAATTGCTTGCGCTTGCACTTGCTAGATATAGCATCTACATCCTTCAGTATAACTGGGCAGCACAAATGCTATCTATACCAGTTAGCTGGATAGATATAAGTATTGCAGTTATGACTTTATTGTTTTTCCTAAGTATGATACCTGCAATTAGTTTGACAGATTTAGTCATTCGTGGGCAATTGTTTTTATTATTAATGGCACCATTTTACCAGAATGACATCACATTAATTGCCTTAACGACTTTAATATGGATTGTTAATAATCTAATTCCTTCTATCTTGGGTGCAATTTTGTTACTTAGTTTTAGAATAAAGCGATAAATTTATAGTCAATATTTTTTGTCATGTTTTTATACCTCTTTCAAATTTGGATGGCCGCTTTGTTATCTCTGGTGCCAAAGCAATCCAAAGAGATTTGCAATCAATCCAATACATCATTTAATATAGGTGAAAAAATCACCTATACTATTTTTTACAATGTGATAGGCTTATATGTAAATGCGGGTGAAGCGCAATTTACGGTCAGGCCTACTAAATGGGAAGGAGAGGCTGCTTTTGCTTTTACTGCCACTGGCAATTCTAATCGTAGGTATGATTGGATCTTCAAAGTGCGAGATAAATATGAATCAACCGTAGATAGTAAAACGTTGTTACCTTATTTTTTTAGTAGAAGCATCAATGAGGGTTCTTTCCATCAAAATCAAACCATTGCTTTCAATCAAAAGTCCAACGAAGTTACTACCCATAAAGGCGAATCGTTTAAAGCGGCAGATTGTACATTTGATGTGGTTAGTGCGGTGTATGCCGTAAGGAATTTAGATTTTAGTAATCTACAAGTCAATGAAAAAGTGTACTTAAATTTTTTCCTTGACAATGAATTATTCCCTTCTTATTTTAAATATTTAGGTAAAGAAATTATTCAAACAAGGTTTGGCAAATTTAAAGCCATTAAGATAGCCCCTTTACTTGTGAAGGGGTCGATGTTTGAAGGCGGAGAGCTCATGACCATCTGGGTCACAGACGACGAAAATCATATCCCCATTAGAATACAAACACCTATTATTATAGGCAGTATTAAAGTGGATATGAAAAGCTATCAAGGGTTAAGACATCCTTTGAGTGCTTTGATTGAATAAAAGTAGTCCCTGAATAAGTATTCTTTTTTCTTTAGGTCACTTTATTCGATCCAATTAACTTTTTAAGCTATCTAAGCTAAAGCAATTTTTTGCTCTAATGCCTTTTTCAGTCATATGTACATCACAGCATTCATTGACTGAATCATGTTCAAAAAATAAAGTATAGTTTTTGGTACATGCTTCGTTTAAGAAGATTTCTTTTTCGTTGAGTGTAAACAGCGGTTGCATATCATAGCCCATTACAAAGGGGATTGGCAAATGCCCAACAGAGGGCAATAAGTCGGCCATAAATACAATTTGATGACTCCCATATTGAATTTTAGGTAAGAGCATTCCCTTTGTATGTCCATTGACAACGATACAACTGATATTGTCTGCAAAATGAATTTCTTGTAAACTGGTGTCGCTTTTAAAAGGAGGGAGCTCAATTAATTTCAATTGACCACTTTCCATTAAGGGCATGATATTTTCTTTTAGAAAGCTTGCTTTCTCTCTTCTGTTTGGGTTTGTTGCGGTTTCCCAGTGTGGTGCACTTACCCAATAAGTAGCATTGGGTAAAGCCAATTTGGGAACGCCATTTTCATTATTCACAGCGCCTCCTACATGGTCAAAATGTAGATGCGTTAATAGTACGTCTGTAATGTCTTCCGGCTTGAATCCTTGCTGTGCCAAAGCTTCAGCAATTGTTTTAGTTGCAGTTGGTTGGTAATGGCTAAAGAATTTTGCATCTTGTTTATCACCCATTCCGGTGTCAATTAAAATGGTGCGATCTCCTGATACAACTAACATACACCTTAAGGCCCAAGTACAAAGGTTGTTTTCGTCTGCTGGGTTAGTTTTATTCCAAATAGATTTTGGCACTACACCAAACATGGCACCACCATCGAGTTTGAAATGACCAGTATGGATACTATAAATTTGCATGCTTATTTTTTAGTGAAGCTCTATATAATAATATTAAACCAATGATAAAAAATGCACCTAATCCAAGGACTGCATTTTTTTGAGAGCCTGTTAATTCAATGATGAAACCAAAACTAAACATACCTATTACAATCGCCACTTTTTCAGTGACGTCAAAAAAACTAAAGAAGGAAGTCGTGTCTTCTGTTGGCGGCATTAGTTTTGCATAAGTACTCCTGCTCACAGATTGGATACCTCCCATCACAAAACCAACCATCGTAGCTAAACAATAGAATTCGGTAATGCCATTTCTTGGAACAAAATAACCAATAATACAAATGGCAATCCAAAAGGAAACTGCAATCATTAAAGTATTAAAATTCCCTATTTTAACTGCCATTTTACTCATGAGCATCGCACCTGGGATAGCCACCAATTGAATGATTAAAATTGCAATGATCAAGTTGGTCGTAGGAATATTTAATTCACTCTTTCCGTAAAGCGTGGCTGCCAGCATCACTGTTTGCACACCCATATTATAAAAGAAAAAAGCGCCTAAAAAACGATCCAAAGTCGGTAATTTTTTAAGTTGCAACCAAACTTTATGTAGCTCCTTATATCCTCCTACAAAAACATTATCCGATTGATCTGTCTTTGTGTTTTTAATGCTTGCTGGTAAATTAGTGATAGACCAATGTCCAAAACCAAACCACCAAATGCCAGCTAATAAAAATGAGATTTGAGAAGCTTTACCTACGGTGATGCCAAATAGGTCCGGTTTTAATACAAAGACAAAACAGATTAATTGTAAGATGACAGCGCCAATATAGCCCATCATAAATCCTTTTGCACTCACACGGTCTTGGTCTTCTGGGGCAGCAATTTCTGGTAAATAAGAATTATAAAATACTAGACTACTCCAAAAGCCAATACAGGCAACGATCATAGAAATTAATCCCAATTCTATACGTGAAGCATCAAAAAAGTAGAAACTACAACAAGCCAAACTACCAAGGGTACAGAAAAATCTAAGAAATTGTTTTTTATTGCCTCTGAAATCTGCGATAGATGAAAGGAGGGGAGATAAAAGCGCAACTATGATGAATGCAATGGCCAATACATAATTGTATAGTGCTGTATTAATGAATGTAAATGAGCCGATGGTTACTTTGTCAATTAAAGTCGCCTCATTCCCGTCACTCGTCACAGCCTCATAAAAGGCAGGGAAAATGGTAGAAGAAATGACAAGACTGTAGACGCTATTGGCCCAATCGTACATGGTCCAACTATTGATTACTTTTTTAGAAGCAGTTTGCATAATGCAAGGGGTTTACTCCCAAAATACGAATAATTGCGAATCTATCTTTAAATCCATTAAGCTTTTTGAAGGAAGAGCCAGGCAAGCATCGCTAATCCTAATGCAATGCGGTACCAGCCAAAGATAGAGAAGCCTCTTTTTTGGACAAATTCAATAAAGAATTTAACGCTCACTAAGGCTACAAAAAATGCGACGATTCCACCAATGCATAGGTTCATTAAGTTGTCGGATACAAATATATCTGGATGCTCTTGGTAGACATCTAATGTGCTTTTGGCTGAGGCAGCCAGCATAGTTGGCACCGCAAGAAAAAATGAAAATTCTGCCGCAGCTTTTTTACTTAGTTTTTGGCTTAAACCACCAATAATGGTGGCGGCACTTCGGCTAAGTCCAGGAAATACGATCGCCAATACCTGAAAACAACCAACCCAAAATGCTTGTTTAAATTGAATGGGTGCATGGTCTACAGGAGCAACTTGCTTTTTAAAATAACGATCTATGAAAATCAAAGCAATACCACCCAATACCATGACGGTTGCAATCACCCATAAATTATCTAAAACAGCATCAATGTATTTTTTTAGTAAAGCGCCAAAAAGCAATGCAGGCAGCACTGCTAAAAGTAATTTTAAATAAAAACGATAGTCTTTGAAATTGAAGAAATCCTTACGATAAATCACCACGACCGAAAGGATCGCAGCAAATTGTATCACAATTTCATAGAGGTCTACAAAAGGGCTATCCGCAATTCCCAAAAATGGATTGGCAAATTTCATATGTGCCGTACTCGATATCGGTAAAAATTCGGTGATACCCTCAATAATGGCAATGATAATAGTTTGTATCGTATTCATAGGCTGGATTAAAAAAAAGAGCGATGCAGGCATCGCTCTTAATAGGTATAAAGAAGTTTAAGCTTTTTTGAACAAAGCATATATTTCTACAATGAAACCTGCAATAATCAATAATGGTGCAAGTGTAATTCTTCTAAAACTATAGACTTCGTTTTCATTGAATATATTCGGGTCGACACTTTTACCACCTGCCATTAATAGCATGCCTGCAATAATTAAAACGGCGCCAATAATCATCCAAGTATAATTGGATTTTCCAAATAGGTCTAAAGATCTTTTTGTATTTTTTTCTTTCATAATAAATAGGTTAATATAGTTCGTCTAATTTCATTTTTAAATATTTCACTACGCTTCGGTAAGTGCTTAAGACAGAGATGCCAATACCAATGATGATCAGCCCGCCAAATAATAATAAGCTATTGCCAATGCCTTGTAAGGTTTGAAGTTGAGGAAATTGTGAAGTGGCCCATTGAATCAATCCAAACAACAAAAAGATGGCAATTAAAGCACTGATTAAGCCATTTATTAAAGCACGTATCACAAGTGGTTTTGAAATAAAGTTCCTTGTTGCGCCAACCATTTGCATGGTCTTAATTAGAAAACGATTGCTAAACATGGCCAAGCGAATGGTGTTGTCAATACTAATAATTACAATGGCGCATAAAATAACAGACATCACTAAAAAGATGAAGCCAATTTTAGTAGCACGCTCGTTTAAATTAGTGACTAAACTTTTTGGATATTGAATATCTGCCACATCCTCTTTAAAATTGCTAACAATGCTTTCGCTTATTGCAGCTAAACTATCTGGATTCACATACGCTGCTTTCGCAAAAAAATCAATGCTTTCTGGCAATGGATTGACAGCTAAAATTTTTGACCAATCCTCGTTATTTTCCTTATTCCAAATTGCTTTTGCTTTTTCTTTGTCAACATATTCTACGTTTTTAGCGTAAGGTGCCGCAGCAATAAAGGCTTGAATTTTACCCACTGTATTTTTATCGGCAGTTCTTAGGTAAACGCTAATTCTAATGTCCTCTTTGAAGTTGTCTCCAATAGCATGGAGGTTTAAGAAAAACCAGCCCATAATCCCCATAATGAACAACACAATGGCTACCCCAACAATGCTGTAGATATAGTTTGGTTTGCTTCTCTTTAAAGATCCATTTCCGGATACTGCCATGGCATTAAAATTTTACTTGTTCGCACTGCAAATGTAGGGTTTTGAACGCTAAA
>JBIKJM010000102.1:0-5805 GCA_044360985.1 Sediminibacterium sp.
TCAAATGAATGTGTGAATTGCGGCTTTAAGTTTGGATTACCGACTGCAATATTCAATGGGTCTGAATAGTCTGGGAATGGTTGTAATTGAAATGGATTGGGTGCATTGATTCTTTTGGAGTAATTAAACTGCACATCATTCTTGTCATTCAATTTATAACTAATAAATGCACTTGGAAATAATGAAATAGGCAATTTGATGATTGATTCTAATGAATCCTGTCCTTGCTTATTCAATACATTTACGATGTATTCTCTATTTTCAATCCTTAAACCAAGTTGGTAACTTAAATTATCTTTTTTCCCACCAAAATTAGTGTAGGCTGCTAAAACGCTTTCATTAAATTTTAATTGATTACTGATACTAGGAATTGGTATTTCTTGTACACCAATAATTTTATACTGATTTCTATCGTTGTATTCATCTCTATTGTTCATTCTTACACCAGCCTCAAATTTCACATTATTTTTAAAAACACGCTCGTAATCAATATTGGAAGTATAGTTTTTATTTGTTCCTGATCCTCTTGTTCCTTGATTTAAAATACTAGACTTGATAAGTGAATTATTATCAGAATTACTTTCATTGTAATTAAAGTCTGCACTCAATTCATGTCCGGTTTCTGCAAACAAGTGTTTGAAACTAGCTTGAGTACCTTTATTTAAAAATGAGAATATAGAGTTATTATCAAGTCTTATATTATTTTGTTTATTGTCACCATTAAAAATTGAATCTATTTTTTGAACAGATGTATTTCCGAAATCTCCTTTCACGATATTCCCAAAAATGGAGAAAGTATTTCGATTGTCAATCAAGTAATCAAAGCCAGCTCTGTAAAAAGCAAATTCGCTTAAACCAATATTGTCCGTATAAGTACTAATACTTGTAGGAGTAGGGGTTAATAAGATATCTCTCACATTTTCAATTGTGCTGATTGATTTACTATTTCTAAGATTGGCACTTGCCGAAAAATTAATTTTACTGCTTCTTAAATTGATGTCACCACCTGCATTGATTTTACCACGCATGTCCACACCACCTCTTAAGCCTCCATTATATCCATTCTTCTTATTCTTCTTTAAAACGATATTTAAAATACCAGCATTACCACCTGATGCATCATACTTAGCAGAAGGATTGGTAATGATTTCAACTCTATCAATGATATCAGAAGGGATCTGATCTAAAGTCAATGTGGTTGGACGATTGTCAATTAATAAAGTAGGGGTCGCGTTTCTTAAAGTAACGTTACCATCAATGTCCACATTTAAGTTGGGTATATTCTTCATCACTTCCACTGCAGTTTGACCCGTACTTGCTAAGTTCTTATCAACGTTGAAAATTTTTCTATCAATCCCCATTTCAAATTGTGGCTTAGCAGAGCTTGTCACCGTCACACTTTGTAATTGAGTTGGGTCTTCCTCTAATTTAATATTTCCTAAATCTTTATCTACTAAAGCCATCATGTCTTGAGGGTTGCCACCTGGCTTCATGTTAAAGCTAATTTGCTTTTCATATTTCTTATACCCAATACCAGTGATGATAAGTTTAAAATTACCCATCACAGATAATTGATCAAAGCTAAAATCACCATTGCTAGCAGTAATCATAGTAGCCAAAGTCACTTCGCTTGCTTTTTTGGTTGCAGGATCGAATTTGCTACCTTTTAATTGTACGGTTGCCCCGTCGATGCCTTTTTTGTTAGCGTCTACCACTTTCCCATAAAAGTGACCCATATTCATATTGCCACCACCAGCCCCACCAGATGGGCGTCCAGTTGGAATTTGAGCCATTAAAGTTACTTGAATCAATAGAGCGCTAAAAAGTATCGTGATTTTTTTCATATATGTATTTGTGGTCATTTAGACCTTGAATCTTGCTTTCTGTTTAAGCAATAACACAAAATTCGTCGTAAAGTTTAAAGATTGTTGCCTGTAAAGTATAAACGGTTAAATAAGAGGAAGAATTAAAGCAATCACCGCGCCCCAAATTACTCCCAATACAAATGCGCCCCATCTAAATGGCCTACTTGCTTGGATGATTTTCTGCTGTAGGATGATGCTGAATTTTCGCTCCCATTGTTGCTGTAAGTCCTTATTCAAATGGGCACTGAACTCTGTAATGAGCAATGGGAAGAGTAGGGCCAATTCCTCCATAAAGACTTCCTTTAATTCCTCAATCGTCTTTTCTCCAATGAACATGGAGATCATTGGAAGCTTGGCACTTAATTTATGTCTAAAAAAATCATCCAATTTGACATTGATGACTGGTTTCATTGCTTCAAAAGGGTCTTTCTCTGTCAATTCCGGTATCAGTTTTGCTAAATCGATTTGCCCAACCCACTTATCAGCTAAATGTGGCCATTTGAAAGGCATTATTGATAAGGCCCATACCAAGCACCAACCGAAAGCACCAACTAAAATTGGAATGATTAAAAACGTCATAAAAAGTATTTAAACTAAAAAAACCTATCCCCTAAAATTGGGACAGGTTTTTAATGGGAGAACGATGGGTCTCGAACCCACGGCCTACAGTGCCACAAACTGTCGCTCTAACCTACTGAGCTACGCCCTCCATTTGGGCTGCAAAAATACGTTAATTCAGTAATCAATAAAATTAGTTGAGCATGTTTTTATAAAATAATGGTAAAAAAGAGTAGAAAAAGAGAATTAGACTCATAAGATTCCCATTTTACGCTATTTTTGAAATCCTAGATGCACAAGATTATGACATACGTAAAACAAAATAAGTGGAAAGTTTTTGCCACAGTATTCCTATTTGGCGCTTTGTTCTTTGCCTTTAATACTTTCAAATCAGAAGATCAAGAGTCGCCTGAATTAAGACAACGAAAATTATTGTCAACGATTGGGCAATTACTGGAATCAGAACATTACAGCCCAAGAAACATTGACGATGAATTTTCTAGAGAAGTATTTAGTGCATATTTCAAAGCATTGGATCCAGAAAAAAATACATTTCTTCAGTCAGATATTGATAGTTTATCCAAATATAGCACGACAATTGATGATGAAATTCATGGTGCCACAATAGCATTTCAACCAGCAGTGAGTCGTATATATGAAATTCGTATTTTAGAGACTAAAGCCATATTCAATCAAATCATGGATCGGCCTTTTAATTTTAATGTAGATGATTCCTTGTTATTGAATTCAGATAAAATGGCTTATCCTAAAGATGTTGCAGAAAGAGCAAAGCGTTGGGAGATGTTATTTAAGTATAGAACCATCGAACGTTATGCAAGTTTGATTGAGGAAAGAGAAAAAAATAAAGGGAAAGAAAAATTTGTTTATAAAAATGATTCAACCTTAGAAGCTGAATCAAGAGCGTATATTAAAAAGTCTTATAAAAAGAGATTGGAATCTTTCGAAAAAACATTTACTAAAGAAAAACGATTTGAAGTATTCTTAAATTCAATCACTGGACTAATGGATCCGCATACAGATTATTTAGCACCAGTAGATAAGCGTTCTTTTACAGAACAAATGAGTGGAGTCATTTATGGTATTGGAGCACAGTTAACCCAGGATGATTTTGGCATTCGTATCGCTAGTATCCAACCAGGTGGGCCGGCATGGAAGTCTGGTCAAATAGTAGTAAACGATGTGATTGTAAAAATTGCACAAGGCGCAGATGAACCAGTAGACGTTTCTGGTTATGAAACAACGGATGCGGTTAAGTTGATTCGAGGTAATTTAGGAACCGAAGTAAGATTGACTTTTAGAAAGCCAGATGGTACTTTTAAAGTAGTCTCATTGATAAGAGAAAAAATTGTCTTGGACGAAGGCTATGCAAGAAGTGTAGTGATTCAAAATGGATTAGACAAATACGGATATATTTTATTGCCCGATTTCTATGCTGATTTTGAAAGAGAAGACGGACATAGATGTTCTGAGGATGTGGCTGCAGAAATTAAAAAATTGAAAGCAGAAAATGTAAAAGGTATTATCATAGATGTACGATTCAATGGTGGTGGATCTTTGTATGAAGTGGTACAAATGGCTGGCTTATTCATTGATAAAGGCCCTGTTGTTCAAATCAGAAATAAAGAGGGCAGATCTCAAACCTTATATGACGAAACGCCAGGCATTCTATATGACGGTCCATTGGTGGTGATGACCAATGAGTTTAGTGCATCTGCAAGTGAAATCTTTGCTGGAGCCATGCAAGATTATAAACGTGGTATTGTGATTGGAAGTAGTTCAACCTATGGCAAGGGAACAGTGCAAAGAAATGTAGCTTTTGGTAAGCCTTTGGATTCATTGGGAATACAAACAGAATATGGGGCAGTGAAGTTGACATTCCAAAAATTCTATCGTATCACAGGAAGTTCTACACAAAAGAAGGGAGTAGTGCCTGATGTTATTTTGCCAGACGAATACGAGTACCTCAAGTATAGAGAAAAAGACAATGAATCTGCATTAAGTTGGGATGAAATGGAAAGAGCTAGATACATGGTATGGCCTAATAATGCGCCATTATCTCAAGTGGTACAATCAACGAATATGCATATTCAAAATGACACCGCATTAAATAAATTCAAGGAAAATCTACTTTGGGTATCGAATCAAATTGAAGCTCCGGTCTATTTGAAATTAGACAAGTTTCAGGCTTTTAAAAAGCGTGTCCAAGAAGTTTCTAAACAAAATGAACAGGCATTAAAATTAAAAACACCAATGACTTTGGCACCTATAAAAGTAGACTACAATAAATTTTACAACAATCCTGATAAATCAAAACAAGATCGTTATCAAGCATGGATTAAAGACTTAGCAAAAGATTTTCAAGTAAATGAGTCTAGTAAAATTTTAGCTGCATTGAATAAAAAAACAACAGCGGTTGTAAAAAAATAATTGAGCACATGGAGCAATTGAAAAAATGGCATGTGGTGTATACAAAGCCAAAATGGGAGAAAAAAGTAGATTTGAATTTTGCACAAAAAGGCATTGAAAGCTGGTGTCCTACACAAAAAAAAGAACGTCAATGGTCTGATAGAAAAAAGGTGATTGAAGAGCCTTTGTTTAAGTCTTATGTTTTTGTAAAAGCAACTAAGGAAGAATACACCAATGTGCTGAGTACAATGGGTGTGGTGCGTTTTCTCTACTTTGAAAAAAAGCCTGCAATTATCAGAGACAATGAAATTGAATTGATCAGAAAGTATCTTGGATTATCTAATACTAATATTCAAGTGGTGGACATGGGAGCAATCATGCCGCAAACAAAAGTGGCTGTTAACAATGGCTTATTCATGGGTCAAAGAGGGGAAGTGGTAAAAGCAGATAAAAAATCTGTGTATGTAAGATTAGACAGTATTAATATGATGATGATTGTCGAGTTCAAATTAGAAGAAGTTTCAGTCCTTTAATTGAATTCCTCTAGTGCAATGAATTAGATTAGCTTGATTAGCTAGATGGTCCAGTCTACTATTTGATTACTCCATTCAGCCCTATATGGCGTGGTGACCCTGATATAATTATCAGAATATCCTTCTAAGACTTCCATCCCACCGTCTGCTGTTTTCTTAACAGATTCAAATAAGACTTTTCTATTTTCACCTCGGTGTGCTTCTGTGAAATATTGTAATTTCTGATAAGACAGATTGCGTAAAATTTTATTACGTTCGTTACGAACTGCAATCGGTACAATAGGTTTGATATCTAAGGCCTTGGTAGCAGCGCGTTCAGAATAGGTGAATACATGTAAATAAGAAATGTCTAAGCTGTGAATGAAAGCAAAGCTTTCTTGAAAATAGGCTTCTGTTTCTCCAGGTGAGCCAACAATCACATC
>JBIKJM010000103.1:0-5790 GCA_044360985.1 Sediminibacterium sp.
CTGCATTTTTTTCTTTAATGGCAAATACATATTGTCCAAATAAGCCGTTTTGAAAAGGAATTTCCATCCCCTTATGTTGTATGATCCAATATTGATAACCATAGAAATCTACTGGATTATCTGATTCAGTTGGGTCTTTTAAATAAGAAGCTGGAGATGTTGCTTTAAAGATATAATTAGAATCTACAATTTGCTTTCCACCCCATGCACCTTTATTTAAGATTAGCTGACCGAATCTGGCGTAGTCTCTTGCCACTCCGTTAAAGCAACAAAATGCTTTTTCATGTTTTTGATCTCCATCTAATAGCCATAATGCATCTACTTCTGCACCCATTGGTTGCAAAAATCTTTCAGAAACTAAATTTGAAATATTATCTCCAAATGCTTTTTCAACAACCAATCCCAAAACCTGCGTATCTCCACTTCTATAATCCCAATAAACACCTGAAGGTTCTTTAAATGCCATTTTTTTTACCATGTATTCTTCATTATCTCCATAATAACCATAGGCATTCATGCTAAAATAACTTTTATCAAATTCTTCATAATTGGTACCAGAGCTCATGGTTAATAAGTCAACAATTTTTACTTTGCTTAAATTGGCTTCTTTAAAATGAGGCACATAATTACCAACAGGCTCTTCTAAAGATTTTATTTTCCCTTCTTGTAATGCAATACCAATTAATAATGAGATAATACTTTTAGCTGCAGAAAAAGATCCGCTCAAAGTTTTTGAATTATACCCATCAAAATATTTTTCATAAACAATCTTCCCATTTTGTATCACTAAAAAAGCATGTGTATCATTTGAATCCAATGCAAGTATTAAAGAATCTGGCATAATTGCTTTATTATAAGCGCTGTCCAAAGGCCAAAATTGAGGTACAGTTGCAGCTTTTACAATTCTTGTTGGATGTGTTTTATAATCATGAATGGAATGCTTCCCCCATTGGGCAAAATTTCTTAAGTGCGCAAATATGGGTGTATATGCCAGACCAATCGTCAAGACAAGGAACACTATGAATCCGTACAATATTTTCTTTATCATAAATTGATTATTTTGAATTGTAATTAAACAACTATGCTTAATTTTATTGCTTAGTCGTAAATTTTACTCAAATTAAAAAATTATATGTCTTTATCGCAAGCATTTGAAGAAATTGTTGAAAAAAGAAGGTCCAACAGAAAGTTTGATCCCAATGTTGAAGTACCGGACGAAGTGATTAAAAGAAGTTTAGAACGCAGCATACTGGCTCCTAACAGTAGTAATATGCAGTTGTGGGAATTTTACTGGATCAAAGACCCTGCCTTACAAAAAGATTTTCACGAGTATTGTTTAAATCAAAATGCCGCAAGAACTGCAAAGCAATTGGTGGTCTTTGTAACACGTCAAGACCATTGGAAAAAAAGAGTGCAATGGCATTTGGACCTCATCAAAAAAGGCATCACAGGCGAAACCACCCCCAATCAAGATAAATTAATGACCTACTATGGTAAGTTAATGCCACTTGCTTATGGGACAGATCAATTTGGTTTTTTAACTGCTATAAGAAGCACTTTAAGTAATTTAATTGGCGCTTTTAGACCAATGACTAGAATGAGAGGCAGAGCAGATCAAAGAATCACCGTACATAAATCATGTGCCTTAGCAGCCCAAACATTTATGTTATCAATTGCTGCCGAGGGTTTTGAATCTTGTCCCATGGAGGGATTTGATGCAGTTAGAGTAAAGAAGGCATTAGATCTTCCAGCAATGGCAGAAATCAATATGATCATTAGTGTTGGAAAAGGAACCGAAGCAGGTGTCTGGGGAAAAAGAGAAAGAGTCCCTTATGAAGAAGTAGTGATTATTAAATAATACTTTTCTCAATAATACTTTTTGATTGACACAAAAAAGCCGCAATGAATCACTGCGGCATTTTTATGTAGTTACTATTTTAAATAGGAAAAATGAAAAATTATACTAAATCAAATCGATCTAACTGCATCACTTTATGCCAAGCAGCAACGAAATCATGCACAAATTTTGCTTTAGCATCGTCACATGCATACACTTCTGATAATGCACGTAATTCAGAATTAGAACCAAAGATTAAATCTACTCTTGTTCCTGTAAATTTAACAGCTCCAGTTTTTCTGTCCACTCCTTGAAAAGCGTTTTGAGACTGATCCATTGCGCTCCAAGTATTGTTGTAATCAATTAAGTTCACAAAATAATCATTAGTCAGAACGCCTGGTGTGTTTGTAAACACCCCATGATTTGATTGATCAAAATTGATATTCAATACACGCATACCACCAAATAGAACCGTCATCTCTGGGGCAGTTAAGGTTAATAAATGCGCTTTATCAATCAACATTTCTTCAGCAGAAACCAAAGTACGAGGTTTAATATAATTACGGAATCCGTCTGCAATAGGTTCTAATACTGCAAAGGATGCTACATCCGTTTCTTCTTGAATAGCATCAGCACGACCAGCTATGAATGGTACTTTTACAGCTACACCACCATCTTTTGCTGCTTTTTCAATTGCAGCAGCACCAGCTAATACAATAAGATCTGCCATAGAAACTTGCTTGCCACCTGTTGCGCTTGCATTAAATTCTTTTTGTATAGCTTCTAATGCATCCAATACTTTAGACAATTGTGCCGGATTATTTACAGCCCAATATTTTTGAGGTGCTAAACGAATTCTTGCACCATTGGCACCACCTCTTTTATCTGATCCACGGAAAGTAGAAGCAGATGCCCAAGCAGCTGAAACTAATTCAGAAACAGACAAACCAGTAGCAAGTACTTTTGCCTTTAAAGCTTCAATATCGGTTGCATCAATTAATTCATAATTCACTGCTGGAATTGGATCTTGCCAAATCAACACTTCTGAAGGTACTTCTGGTCCAACATAACGTGCACGTGGTCCCATATCACGGTGTGTTAATTTAAACCAAGCTCTTGCAAATGCATCAGCAAACTGATCTGGATTTTCATAAAATCTTTTTGATATTGGCGCATACGCAGGATCTAATATCAATGCTAAATCTGTTGTCAACATAGTTGGTGCATGTGATATAGAAGGATCATGTGCATCTGGCACAGTGCCTGCTCCCGCTCCTGCTTTTGGCTTCCATTGATGCGCTCCAGCTGGACTCTTCACTAATTCCCAATCATATTTATATAAGTTTTCAAAATAGTTATTGCTCCATTGAGTTGGTGTAGTTGTCCATGCACCTTCTAAACCAGATGTGATTGTATATACTCCATTACCTGTTCCAAAAGTATTCTTCCATCCTTGGCCTTGCTCCGCAATATCTGCAGCAGCTGGTTCTTTACCTACATATTTTCCTGGATCTGCAGCACCATGCGTTTTACCAAATGTGTGTCCACCTGCAATTAAAGCCACTGTTTCTTCGTCGTTCATGGCCATACGTGCAAAAGTTTCACGAATGTCCTTTGCAGATGCAATTGGATCAGGATTTCCATTAGGTCCTTCTGGGTTTACATAGATCAATCCCATTTGAACAGCCGCTAAAGGATTTTCTAATTCACGATCACCTGTATATCTTCTGTCAGCTAACCACTCTCTTTCATTACCCCAGTATACATCTTCTTGTGGCTCCCAAACATCTTCTCTACCTCCAGCAAAACCAAAAGTCTTAAAGCCCATTGATTCTAATGCACAGTTACCTGCTAAAATCATTAAATCAGCCCAAGATAATTTTTGACCATACTTCTTTTTAATTGGCCATAATAATAATCTTGCCTTATCTAAATTGGTATTATCAGGCCAGCTATTCAATGGCGCAAAACGTTGCATGCCAGCACCTCCACCACCACGACCGTCTGTGGTACGGTAAGTTCCAGCAGCATGCCATGCCATACGAATAAAGAAAGGACCATAATGTCCATAATCAGCAGGCCACCACTCTTGTGAATTGGTCATTAAGTCTACAATATCTTGCTTAACTGCTTTTAAATCTAATGACTTAAACTCAGACACATAATTGAAGGTCTGCTCCATCGGATTAGACTTTGTAGATTGCTGTCTTAAGATATTTAATTTTAATTGGTTCGGCCACCAATCTCTATTCACTGGACCAGTTCCTGCACTTCCTAGTTTTGATGTAAGTGCTGTTGCACCTGTAAAAGGGCATTTAGCTGATCCGTCTGTAGTTTGATTATCCATATAATTGTGATTTTTTTAAATGTGCGCTTCAAATGCAAAATTAACCATTTATAGTGTAAAAAGAATGCAAAAGAAACGAATATAGTTATAAGATTAAAAGTTTGATTTTGTTGTGAATGCCATAAAACAAATAGATTTTATTTTAAACAAAAATAAACCTGAAAAAATAGGCTTATTTAAATAGTTAATTTTAAATTTATAGGGTAAAAAGCGGGCTGCATAGGAATGCTAAGCTACCTGCAATTCTTTTAAGCTATAAAAAAACGTATGAAAAAATTATTAATAAGCACTTTTAGTGCGCTATGTTTATTGTTAGTGGGTACTTCATTCGCCCCAATTGCAGACAATCCCGACGCCATTGTTGGTGTATGGAAAACAGGAGAAGGAACCGCGATGGTGCGTATCTATAAAAATGGTGAAAAATACCAAGGAAAAGTAGTTTGGTTAAAAGAACCAAATGATCCAGAAACTGGAAAGCCAAAGCAAGATAAAAACCATCCTGAAGAAGCAACTAGAACAAGACCAGTACTTGGAATGATTAATATTTGGGGCTTCTCTTACAAAGAAACTAATCTTTGGGATGATGGTAATATTTACGATCCTAAAAATGGTAGCACCTACTCTTGTACCATTAAAATGATCAACCCTAATACACTAGAAGTTAGGGGATATATTGGGGTTTCAATTATTGGAAGAACAGATACCTGGACTAGACAACAAGCTAAATAATATTAAGGAGATACAAAATTTAGGCTAATATTAAAAAACAATGGATTGCCTAAATTACTAGAAAAGAAGCGTTGACTATCTTCTCTAGCATCATACCTATTAACTACATCGAAACGGTAATTGTATCTTAATCCTGCTTGTGCGTTTATCCAAAGAAATCCAGCAAGCTTTTTATCCCACATGATTCTTGGCTTCACTTCTCCACGTTGGATATATACATTTCTACCCATCGTACTTGGTAGTTGCATTAAATATTGATTTCCTTCTAATTCAAAACCAGCCTGCAACATGCTTGTTGTAGAGAAATTATATCGAACAAAACCACGGGCAGGAAGTAAAAGCTCCATCCCCCATTTATCATTGAATGTTTTATTCCAAAACAAAACTGGTAAATGCATTAGTTGACCTGCACGATAAGTTCTAGCTATACCAGTACCAATCATATTTTTTTCAGAAGTCTTCCAGCCATAAATAACTGTACCACTTAAGGTGGTGGCTTTGTTTTGAATCGCATTTGCATTTTCAAACAAACCGTTTACGTCTGCGCTTGCTTGAAAAATTAAAAAATTCTTTTCATTCAAAGGTTTGAAAACAGTGGTATTTATGCCTGCTGTTAATAAAGCAGTTTTATCTAAAGCAGTTGCAAAATCGCTTACTGTTGGATTGGTAACATTGAATTTACTATTCCAATAATTTACCCCCATTTGCCAAATAATTTTATTCGTAGAAATGACAGGCACATTTACTTGTGCTCTTATTGCATTTACATCGGCTATATTAATTTGTGTTGGTAATTGCTTGGAATTAAAGCTTATACCTGGCATCGAAAATCCACCATAATATTCACGTCCTAAACTCAAAATTCTCTGAGGCGTTT
>JBIKJM010000104.1:0-5778 GCA_044360985.1 Sediminibacterium sp.
ACATGACTTTACCCATTGTATCCGCTAATTCGTCAAATGTTTTTGCTGAGACCCAATCTTTTTTATCTTTTAAAATAATGATTAAATCAGATGCATCCATTGTCATTGGATCGGTTGGGATTTCTCCAGCACCAATTTTAGTGACTATTTTTTCTACCTCCGGAAAACGGTCAATTAATAATTTGGAAGCCTTTTGTGTGGCATCCAATGTAGTATTAATAGAAGCGCCACTCAGAACCCTTGTTTCAACTGCAAAATCACCTTCTTCTAACTTTGGGATAAACTCTCCACCCAGGCTGTTTAATAAAAATAAAGCACCAATAAAAAGCGTAATGGTTATACCAACAATTTGCTTTGGAATTTTTAATGCCTTCATCAATAAAGGTTCATAGAATGCTTCCAATTTTTGCATAAACTTGTCGGTCACTGTTTCTTTTTGTACTCTATTTCTATTCAATACCCATGCACTCATCATAGGTACATAAGTGATAGATAAAATAAATGCACCTATTAATGCAAAGGAAACTGTTTGTGCCATTGGCTTAAACATCTTGCCTTCTATACCTGTTAAGGACAAAATAGGCAGATATACAATCAAAATAATGATTTGTCCAAAAGCAGCAGCACCCATCATCTTATTAGAGACTTGACCCACAATCGTATTCATCTCGGCCTTATCCAATTGATTGTGTTGCCCTTTTTTTGAGCTATGGTATAATTGATGTAAGACAGCCTCTACAATTATGACTGCCCCATCCACTAGCAATCCAAAATCCAATGCACCCAAACTCATTAGGTTACCACTCACGCCAAAAAGATGCATTAATATAAAAGCAAATAACATAGATAATGGAATCACAGATGCCACCACTAAACCAGCCCTTAAATTTCCTAAGAATAAAATCAAAATAAAGATGACAATCAATGCCCCTTCTAATAAATTTTTAGAGACGGTGCCAATGGCATTATCCACCATTTTTGTTCGGTCTAAAAAGGGCTCAATGATAACCCCTTCTGGCATAGTCTCCTGAATAGTCGCAATCTTAGTTTTGATATCCGAAATCACTTGAATACTATTTTCCCCTTTCAACATCATTACAACTGCGCCAGCCACTTCTCCATCTGCATTATAGGCTGTTGCGCCAAATTTAGTCGCTTCTCCTAATTTCACTTCTGCCACATCTCTAATTAACAAAGGCATCCCATTGGATAAAGTCTTAACAGGAATACTTGAAATCTGATCTATGCTATCTACCATCCCTTCTGTCCTTATAAATAATACATTTGGTCCATGTTCAATATAAGCACCACCTGTATTCTCATTGTTGTCATTTAAGGCAGTATAAATATCATTCACAGATAAATCATATTGCTTTAATAACTCTGGGTTCACACTCACTTCAAATTGTTTCACTGCTCCTCCAAAACTACTCACATCCGCCACACCAGGTGTACCCAATAATTGTTTACGAACAATCCAATCCTGCATTGTTCTTAATTCAGTTAAACTATACTTTCCCTCATATCCTTTCTTGGTTCTTAAAACATATTGATAAATTTCACCCAAGCCCGTTGTTAAAGGACCAAGTTCAGGTATACCCATCCCATCGGGCATTTGAGATTTCACCGTAACCAAGCGTTCAGAAACCTGTTGCCTTGCCCAATAAATATCAATTTCATCATTGAATACCAAGGTCACTAAACTCAATCCAAATCTTGAAAAACTTCTTTGCTCAATCATGCCAGGAATATTCCGAGTGGCTTGCTCGATTGGCACTGTAATCAATCGTTCTACATCTGGTGCACCAGCACTTGGAACAGATGTGATAATGAGTACTTGATTATTGGTAATATCTGGTACAGCATCAATAGGTAATTTGGAAATAGAATAAACACCACCTAGAATCAAGGCAAAAAGCCCTAAGAGAATGACTAATTTATTCTTGATAGAGAACTGTATAATTTTTGATAGCATAATAAAGTTGCTTACTCAACAAAATGAAAAATAAATAATCTTTTAAAGATAATCATTTAAGGTTAATCTTTTCATATGAGTCTACTCATATACTAGGCTTTGAACACTAAATCCAGCATCAGCCACCGCAGACTTAATTTGATCAATTACCACGGTCTTGCCAGATTTAAATGTAAGGACAAATTTAGACTGCTCAATATCTACTTTCACTTCATCCACAAAATCTAATTTAGTCAATGCTTTAAATATAGCTTTAGAACACATAGAACATGTTAAGCCCGAAGCCACTAAAGAAACCTTCTTGATGACTGTATCTTGCTTAACCTCACGCTCATATTTACAGCATTCATGTAATGCATCGTAAGTGGCTTTTGTAGCTGTTTTTGCGCCTGCTGATGTAGCAGCTTTTTCGATACTTGATTTACACATGCCACAATTACCAGACACTTTTAATTTAGTCGCTGATTGTGCACTTGCAGAGAAAAGAATGGCCATCATAAAGCCACTTAAAAGGAATATTTTTTTCATAAAATAATTTTAATATTTTGAATTACTGAATATACAAATAGCATAGATGCAGCAATATTCAATTGCATGCATCATCAAAGTCAATTACATTAAAATCAAATTAAATAAAGACAGTCTAGGCCATAGATTGGCGGCCCTGTAAAAAGCAATCCCTTTTTGGAATGTACTTTTGCTTTTGCTTTTAGTTCAAGAATCGGAGCAGTAGCTATAAGTGTATAAAATTCAGATGGATGAGTCGCTAGTAATATAGGTTGCTTTGCAGTTGCAAGTTCATTGAACTGGTGCAAGTCTTGCTTTTTTATGAAGGTTACTTTTTCTGCACAACAAGTATCTTTTGTAGTAGCCTTATTTTTAGTAGCCTTACCACATATACATTTTTGAACTTTGCCTGCACATAGATGTGCTTTTACAGTTGCTCCAATGCTGGAAAAACTATACACAAATAAAAGTAGGATGGTTAAAATCTGCTTCACAATACAAAGTTAGTACTAATTGATAAAATTCCACCAAATTCCAACTCTTAACCAAGTGCCTGTGCCTGGATAATTTGGTGCAGTAAAATGATACCTTGTACCTAATTGATTACTAGTGGCTAATAAAGTATTCAGCTGTTCCATGCGTATAAATCCTTTAAATCTTTTGATCCTGAAATTTAAAAAGGCATTGGCAATGGGCCTATTGTTAGCTGTAAACTGATCTTGGAGATAGAACTGACCACTCAAGGGCATATAGCCATCTGGCTGAAAGGATGAATGATAAATGAGCTCTAAGCCCGTTGAAAGAAATAAATTTTTGAAGAAGTTGCCCTCAAAAGCAAGACGCTGTCTAGTAAAAAGTACTGGCAAGTGTAAGGGTGCATTGGGATCGACTAATTGTAAGGTTAGTTCATTATACCAATTCCAATGGCGACTTAGTTTCATTTGATTTGACACAGTACCCTTCACATAACTTAATACTTTGTCATACACCATAGGCTGAAATCCTGAACCAAAGTATTGAAAATTTTGAATGAGTTTATACTGAAATGAAGCAGCAATACCAGGACTTTTTTGATTCCATAAAGCGCCTAATTCAATAATGTTTTCCTTATCAATAGAACCTATTTTCAAAATAGGAAAAGCAGTGATACCAAGTCGATTAAAGGAAGGTGTACGATTAGAGTTTTGAACCCATAAGGCCAATTGATCTCCTTTTTTATTGAATAAGCTACTCAAAGAAAACTGTGCTTCATAATCCCCTGCATGATAGCCGTTTAAAAATAATTTTCCAGACGCTTGAATATCCCAACGAAGGTTCTTGGTTTTATTTTTATAGACGCCAAGTCCATAGATATCATTATTTGACCATGTTTGCAATGTATCTTTAAAGTTCAAAGATTGGTACCCAAGCCCAATTTGCAAATATTGATTAGGATTTGTTTTCTCCGGAAAAGAAACTAAGCTAAATTCATTGGTGAATCTTTTCCAATTATCCTGGAACAACATGGTGTTTCCAACTGGTAATTTGTAATTAAAATATTGTTGATAATTGAGTTCGGAGGGATTAGCGTCAGCAAAGATAAATTGATTGGATTGGTATTTTATTTCATTCTGGAATCTTAATCTAGGATAAAATAAATAAGTCGTCACGGTATCTTTAACCAGGGAGTCTTTCTGTCCTATATCATAGGTTTGCTTCCACACAAAACTTTGTTCTTTATAAGTTGAGCCAGTTGCAATACTAGTATTGAATGGGTTTCTAAAAGAAGCACCACTAACCCCCAATCTTGTTTCTAACTCATATGGGTTGTTCAAGGAAAGACTATCAATTAAACTACTATTGGCTAATCCTCCATTTTCGGATGAAGCAGATTTATTGGATAACATCACCCAATAAGATGCATAACGCTTTCGCTTTGATTGAAAATTTGCAGTCATGCGCATATTATTCAAATTCGCATGTTGATTTTTTAAATTTCCTGGGGCATTGCTAAATCGATAGGCAAAAGAATAGTTAAACTGCTTTGTTTTATTTTGGGTATGCAATATCTCTATCAATTGTTCTCCTTTTCCTCCCAACAAATAACCCAATTCGGTATAGGGTTTCGTGGTTTGATAAAACGGCGTTTGCTCCAAAGTATAATTATAGACTTCATAGGCCCTAAAACCTGCATCCCATCCTCCTCTTTGCAATGGATTGAATAAATAGGATTTACTTGCATTGCCTAAATTGCCTAAATGATAATTGCTATAGGGCAGGATAAATTTTGAATAAAAATCAGTAATAGCCGTATCCATATTCTGAATGGTCAAGCTATTGTACAGTCTATAAAAAATCCCAATTGAATCCTCCGACTTATCTCTTTTTTGCAAGGAGTCTGCTGATCCACTACCACTACTCCCTCCTCTGTTAAATGAATTAGAGCGCATATTCTGTGCACTCAACTGTCCAATTGATAGACAAATTGTAATAGACCAGATTAAAAAAATACGCTTAGTCCTCATATTTGATTGTAGGATAGAAATGTTGTAGTAATGATTTGCATTAAGCGGCTATTTCTTTTACCAATGCACTAAAAATTAAAGTTAATAAAGGTTCGGCCGCATTTGCAGCCGCCAATACTTCTTCGTGTGTGATCACATTGTTGTCTTCTCGAATACCTAAATCAGTCACAACACTCATTGCAAAAACTTTCATACCGCAATGCACTGCTGCAATATTTTCTTGCACTGTACTCATGCCCACCACATCTCCACCTGCTATTTTGATCAATTGATATTCTGCTCTTGTTTCAAATGTTGGACCTGTTACCCCTACATAGACTCCTTCGTGTACTTTAATTTGATGTTCAGCAGCGATTCGTTTTGCTTTGTCGATAAATGCATTTGCATATGGCTCACTCATATCTGGGAAGCGCGTACCCAATGCAGTCTCGTTTTTACCCAATAATGGGTTGGGTGTAAAAAAACTAATATGGTCTTTGATGATCATTAAATCCCCCACTTGATAATCCTTGTTAACACCACCTGCAGCATTGGATAATAATAAATTTTCTACCCCTAATAATTTCAACACGCGAATTGGGAAAACAACTTGTTCTGCAGTATAGCCTTCGTAAAAATGAAAACGGCCTTCCATGACCCAGACCTTTCTGCCATTCAAAGTGCCCAAAATCAATCTTCCTTTATGGCCCTCAACGGTACTCACGGGAAAGTTTGGAATTTCACTATAAGGAATACTAAATTCAGTTTCAATTACACTTGATAAATTACCCAATCCACTACCTAAGATAATAG
>JBIKJM010000006.1:0-17061 GCA_044360985.1 Sediminibacterium sp.
TTTTATCGGCAAGTCCGTAATCTCTTAAATTACCGTAACCATAGTTATGATACCATTTGCTTCTAGCTGGATGGCCACCTCTGTTACCCATTGTAACCACTACAAATCCTAATTGAGCCAATCTGTCGATACGATCCATGCCTTTGCTGAAAGACTTGTTTACAGACTCTGTTTGTGGACCTGGGTATACATACTCAATGATTGGATATTTTTTAGTGCTATCAAAATCATAAGGCTTATACATTACGCCGTATAAATCGGTAATACCATCATCTGCTTTAATCTTAAATGTTTCAGGAAATTTATAACCAGTTGCCATTAAGTTTTTTAAATCAGCTGTCTCTAAATCCATTATTTTTCTTCCATCAGCGCTATGTAAGCTAGATACAGGGGTGGTATTCACTCTAGATGAATTATTTACAAAATAGGTATTGTTATCATTCATACTAAAGCTATGATCAAAATTTCCTGCATTTAATAATTGTAAGCCAGTACCATCCAAATTGATCTTATACATGTGCATATAGTAAGGATCTTCTTTCCCACCACCAGTCATTGACTCTTTTCCATTTGCAGAAAAATAAACTACTCTTTTAGCTTCATCAACTCCAATCACTTCTTCTACATGCCATGCGCCTTGTGTAATTTGATTTTTTAATTTCCCCTGACCATCATATAAATATAAATGCGCCCATCCATCGCGCTCACTCCATTCAATCAACTCTGCGCCAGCCTTAATTAATTCTGGCTTTTTGATTTCTATCGAAGTATTCATTGATTCTGCCACCAATACCTTTACTTCACCAGTTGTAGTATTCACTACACATTGGTCAATCTTCTTTAAATCACGACTTGTTCTAGCAAGGTATAATTGCTCATTGGTTCCAAGCCAGATCATTGGCTTGAATTCATCATCTCTAGCATTTGCTGCCGCTGACTTATTCCATAATGCAATGTCTTGATCTTTATATAAGGATACATTGATTTCTTTATTGGTATAGTTCACCATGTCTACCAACATTAAATGATCTACTGGTGCTTCTTTCTCGCCTGGCATCCAATACTTATAAGTTTCTAAGGTTGGTCTTGGGTCTGCAATGCTATTGATCACCCATAAATCTTTTACTTTTCTATTATCTGCTTTTACAATAGCAAGCTGCTTGCTATTTTCACTCCATAAACCATAAACAGATTTTCTTTTGTTTTTATTTTTCTCAGCATCTACATTTGTTTCTCCACCTTCACTATGCCAAGCAAAATTTTGTATGCCATCTTTCGTAATAGCAGTTTCTACAATAGTACTATCATCCTCATTCAGCAAAGCTTTTTCATAATTGGCTTTGTCCATCATATAAAGATTGTAGTTGCGTCCAAAAACAACCTTAGACTGGTCTGGTGCAATATTCGCCCAGCTTGGTTTTCTTTTAGGCTTAGTAAATCCAACTAGCTCATTCAACTGAGCCGTGTTCAAATTGTATTCAAAGTAAAATACTTTCTTAACTTTTTCGGCTTTTGTTTCTTTTTTAGCACCTGGCTTATCTATTTCAATGCTACTTTTTACTTCAAACTGAATCCAGTTTTCATCCTTAATAAACTTTAAAGAGTCAATTGGAAGATGTTGCGCATCAAAGGGGTCTTTGATGATTCTTGTTAAAGATGCAGCAAGTTGATCTTTGTCAAACATCGACTTCTTTTCATTTTTTACCGGGTCTACAATCATCCATTGTTTTCCTTCACTTGTTTCGTAGGTATACCAAAACTTATTGGATTGTTTTAACCAATGAGGATCAACAGATAATGAGAAAATCATTTTATCCAATTTCTTTGGAGAAAATCTTGCGGCTAAGTCATAATTGGCTTTTTGTTGTCCAAAAATGAACAGTGGTAAAGCCAGTAGCACTAAAAAAAGTTGTTTACGCATAGTTGTAATATTAAGTGTAGAAAATTAGCACATTTTTTTTAAATTATAACCTAATTTGTGATGAATACATGATTATGAAAAAAGCTCTATTTACAAGTTTATTTTTAGTACAATTGATCCTAATCAATGGATATGCACAAACCTCCAATCAGTTTAAGCCTGCAGTATTTGCAGATGAAAATAGAAAGGCAAAACTACAAGCAGCAATGCCCCTTGTGGAAGATTTATATAAAGAATATGCAACAAAGCACCATTTTCCGGCCTATGCTTTTGCTATTGTGTTAGACGGAGAATTGTTATTTAAAAAGGCAGCTGGATGGGCGAATATTGAAGATAAAATTCCTGCAAATGAGCAGACTATGTTCCGTGTTGCATCTATGTCCAAGAGCTTTACCACCATGGCGATCCTGCAATTAAGAGATGCTGGAAAATTAAAATTAGATGATCCCATTGAGCAATATATCCCTGCTATGAAGGGCCAAGTATTGACCATGGATGGCACAGCTATCACCATCAGACATTTAATGTCGCATCAGGCTGGATTTCCCGAAGACAATCCATGGGGAGACAGACAATTAGATGATTCAGAAGCAGATCTGATAGCACTCATTGAAAAAGGACTTTCGTTTTCAAATACTACAGGGACCTATTATGAGTATAGTAATCTTGGTTTTGCGATGCTGGGTTATATCATACACCAGGTATCAGGTTTGACTTACGATGCTTACATTAAGCAATCTATTTTAGATCCTTTAGGCATGCAGCATACCACATATGAATACAGGACGATCTCCAAAGAAAATTTAGCAAAAGGCTATCGCACCATCAAGGGCGATTGGGTGAACGTGCCTTTATTAAAAGACGGTATTTATGGTGCCATGGGTGGAATGATTACTTCGATAGATGATTTTGCAAAATATGTTGCTTTGCATCAAGCTGCATGGCCAGAGCGCAACGACGCAGAAAACAAAGTGATTAAAAGAAGTACCGTAAGAGAAATGCACCAGCCTTATACTTTCATAGGACTCAATCCAAACTATCAATTTCCATCGGGAAAAAAATTAGCTACAACAAGTAGTTATAGCTATGGATTAAATTGGATGCGTGATGCCGAAGCAAAAACAAGTATCGGGCATAGTGGAGGGCTCCCTGGTTTTGGAAGTAATTGGCGTTTTATGCCTGAATATGGATTAGGTGTCATCTTTTTTGCCAACCATACTTATGCACCAACTTCCACTATGAATTTAATTGTATTAGATACCTTGGTTAAAATTGCAAAGCTTCAACCAAGAATGGTTGCTGTATCTCCAATTCTAGAACAACGCCAAAATGAGTTGTTGCAAATTATTCCTAGCTGGGAAAAGATTCCAGCCATTTTTGCTGAAAACTTTTTTGACGACTATTTATTGGACGAGTTAAAATCAGAAGCCAAACAATTATTTGAACAAGCAGGAACTATCAAATCATTTGGAAAAATGATTGCTGAGAATCAATTAAGAGGCTATTGTATCTTGGTAGGATCAAAACAAAATCTAAAATTAAGCTTTACTTTAAGTCCAGAAAATCCTGCATTGATTCAAGAGTACCATCTAGAACTTGTAAAATAAAAAAAGTGCACTAGCCCCCCGGCTAGTGCACTTAAACCAAACATAAATTAATTACATTGGTCTTTTTCTGCGCATTATTTCGTTGCGCATTTTATTTAAAAGGTCCCTGTCTACTTTTAAAGCTAGGTTCACTCTTTTTTCAGTTTTTAATACTGGCATCAAGTCTTTCTTAAACTTCTTTCTTATCACTAACATTGCTTCCTGAAATGCGATCTCGTCTTGTTTTGCTGTTTGCATCAAATTACGACTCGCTTCCTTTTGTTCATTGTACAACGGCCAAAATTTTTCTGCTTCTGTAGGCGTTAGATCTAGTTTTTTTGTGATGAATTGAATACTAAATAATTCAAGTCTTTCTCTTTGTTCTTTAGTCATTTGCCTTTGAGGCAGCTGCCTCTCCATACCTTGTCTATTTCGCATAGCTGGTCTGCTTTGACCATTCATTGGTCGCTCTTGTGCTTGAGCTACAAAAACAGTTACAATAATACTTAAGAGGCATAATATTTTTTTCATAAAATGTGTATTTAAAATTTAGACAAATTTATTTTAGAATAGTTTAATTTTCTTTGATAATTAAATTTCCAATCTTTTTATTGATTCGTTGATATTAAATTAGTTCCAGCTGCTTCAATCGCGCTATTCCATTCTACTTCAGCTACAAGTTCATTGTTGTTCACGTAAGCTTCAATCAATTCATCAGGTAAACTTCCAATGTCAATCACTTCCACTTTGGCTATTTGAGTTGTTGTATTTTCTGCCTTATTAAAAAATAGGTATCCAGTTGCAATGGCAAAAAGTAAACTTGCAGCAACCAAGTACTTTTTTTGATTTAAAAATAGGTTAACAATACGCGCTTTTTGTGGCGCTTGCTCCTCTACTTTAATTTGTTGCATTAAATTCATTTCAAATTGATCAAAGTACCCCGCAGGCACCTGCTTGGTTTTTGAGTCAAAGCTTTTTAGGGCTTCTTCTAATGCTTTTGAAATTGATTCATTTTCCATATTGTTCATATCATTCATATCTTAATTTAGACCCATTGTTTTGTCAAAGGTTTAAGCTTGTTCGAGTAATTCGGTCATTTTTTTGACAGCCTGGTGATAGTTTGCTTTAGCGCCTCCAACGGTCGTACCAGTGATAGAGGCAATTTTTTCGTAGTCAAAGGCCTCGTAATACCTTAACATAAACACAAATCGTTGTTTTTCAGGCAATGCTGCAATAGCACGTTCTAATTTGATCTGGATTTCGGTTTCTTTTAATGCATTTTGGCTAGATGGATGTTCTAAACTATGGTCCAGCTCATTTTGAGTAGTATGTGTTTTTAAACGTTTTTTCTGGGCTATAAAATTTAAGGTCTCGTTATATGCTACCCTAAAAAGCCAAGTGCTAAAGGCGCTCTCTTGCTTGAATCCATCCAACTTATTCCAAACTTTAATCCAAACAGCTTGAGCAATATCATCTGCATCTGCATGTTCGAGCACCATTTTCTTAATTTGAAAAAATACAGTTTCGCGATGCCTCTTTAAGAGTTGCGTAAATGCGTCTTCTTTTCCGTCGCCGTTTTGAAATTGTATGATGAGTGCCTGGTCTGTCATTCGTCTTCAAGTTAGACCAAAAAATATTCAAAAAGTTTAAAATAATTTGACTTTAAATCTTAATGATGGTCTTAACGTATTGATGTATTCCATTTTGAATTCTAATGTAATACACACCTGGTTTTAAATCACCCCCAATCAAAGTGACGCTATTCATGCCAGCATAGCTATATGTTGCATCTACTAGTAATTTAATGACCGTACCAGAAGTATCAAGCAGTTGAACTAAAGTATGCCCTCCCTCGGTTTTAAATTCTATCCTAGATAAATTTGAAAACGGATTTGGATAAGCTACAATCATTGTATTTTTTTCAAATACAGGATTTTTCGTTTCTACTGCACAAGCACTTGCATTGATTAAGTTTAAAGTTGGAAACTGCTTGAGCATGATTTCTTGATTGTCTGCATCCTTCACACAGAACCAATTTTTTAAAATCGAATTATAAATAGTTCTAAAATCATATTGATAAGGTACATTATCACCAACAGTTGCATTCGCAGGAATGGTTGGATTTTCACCAAAAACGCCACCTCTTACATTTTTACCAAACAAAAATAATGGAGCAGCAGCACCATGGTCTGTTCCACCACTTGCATTGGATTTGATTCTTCTTCCAAATTCTGAATAGGTCATACCTATCACTCTATCTTCGATTTCTTGATTTTTGATATCATTCTGAAAAGCACCAATCGCCTCAGAGACGGCTCCTAATAAATTAGCATGTGTCCCAGTAGCCGTATCTGTTGCTACAGCTTGTGCTGCATGCGTATCAAACCCACCATAATTCACTAAGTAAATTTTTGTTTTCAATCCTCCTTTAATCAATCTTGCAACAATTTTTAATTGATTGGCAAGACTTGTATTAGGATAAGTCACTTGTTGCTTTACCGCATCAGATGCGGCTTTGATACGGGTAGCATATTTATTGGTCTGCTTTGAAATTCTCCTTATAAAACTTAATTCATACCCCGCATTCGTATTTGGAACGGGTTGTTCGCTCGCATCAAATAAATTATAAAATGCACTCGGGTCAGAAATACTCATACCCATATTGACGATTGGACCTTGACAAGTTAATGATGTAATTGAACCAATTTGAATGGCTAGAGGATCCGTATCTACTTCATTTGGATAATTTTCTGGAAAGCCAGGGTAATTATTATCTAAAAAACGCCCAACCCATCCGGTATTTAAATATTGGGTGCTATCAGAACCACTCATCCAAATATCAGTTGCCCTAAAATGCGAAAAATTTGGCTGAGGATAGCCCACTGCTTGAACAATATCAAGCTGTCCATCATTGAATAATCTTTGCATTGCTTTCATAGACGGATGCAATCCGGTTCCATCAAATCCATTTAACCCTAGTATCTTTTTTTCATCTATGGCAATATTGGCCCTTGCATTTTGGTATGCTCCATATTGATTGATTGGCAACACGGTATTCAGTCCATCATTCCCACCATTCAATTGAATAATCACTAGCACCCTATCATTGTTTACATTTGCCAATACTTCTGGTTCAACCATACTGTGGTTGTTCAACACATGTATTGGATTACCACTAATGACTGTAGGCGTTAATACCGCAAGACTATTGCGTAAAAAAGTGCTTCTTTTCATTTAACTTAATTGATAGTCTGGCAGGTTCATAATATATTTTACAAGTGCTTTCAATCGAATATTCACCAAATTAAAATTGACTGTACTTTGATTAGCCTGATAACTATTCCAAGCTTCAGTCCAATAGTAATCAGCGGTTTGCCCACTCAATAAAATTTGTCTTTTTAAATTGTCCTTGATCGTTTGATCTATTTCAGTTGAAATTAAAAGATCAAATAAATCTTGAATCAATTGGTTTGGATTGGATGGACTGCTGGAAATAGATTTTGCAAAAGGGATTAAATCTATAATGACTCTTTTACCATTTCTGGTATAGCCTGTCTCAATCATTAAGTCGGTAAATTTATTTCGCTTTGGTAGTGTATCTGCATTGATCCACAATTCACCAAATTCAGGAGATTGATAATAGGCAGGCCATCCAGCCACATTAGGCGGATCTGCTAGGTTTTGTCCAAAATTAGTTAATTGACCTACCATATTATTAAAATGCGTGTAGGCATCTGCATAATCTGTAATTGCATTTGGAAAAACAACATTGGTTTTACGCAAAGTGCCCACAACATGGTCAATCGGACTTTTGATTTGACATCCAATGTACAAGGGATCATAAAAATGTGCACTATTAAAAAGCGCAGTCAATACTGGCTTAATTTCAAAATTATTATTTTTAAAAATCGTAGCGAGTGGCGTGATGATATTTTTTTCAACGGTCTCGTCAATATAATAAAAGACAAACCACCTGTAAATTCTTCTGCAGATATATTTTGCCGTGTCTTCTTTTGCAAATAGCATGTCAATTAATTCGTCTGTTTCGCTAGCCCCTGCAGCCCCTGACTTTCCTGTAATTACTTTATTATTATAATAGCTAGAAAATTGTTTGCTTCCTGTATCATGTCTTGTTGCATCAAAATAACTATTGAAGCTTGCATTGATTCGCCATCCTGTTAATACCCTTGATGCTGCTTTCACATCTGATTCAGTAAATTGAACTGCATTGTCCTTTCCAACAGTATACAGTTCTTGTAATTCTCTTCCATAGTTTTCGTCTGGTGCAGTTGCGGAATTAAGGAAACCATTCAAGTACCTCAACATACCAGGATCAATGGTGACCGCTTTGACCATCGTTTTATAATTCCCAAGGGCATTTTTTCTTAAAGTATCATGGTGTTGATACACATAATTGGCAAATGAAATGGTATCCGCTTCTGTGCCAAAATGATTGCCCCAAAACAAGGTCATTTTTTCTCTAATACTTATATCTTGATGAATCATTACGCCAGTAAGCCATTTTTTAAAGCTATTCCTTCTTAAGCCATTGATGGTGCCGTCATTGGTTGGATGGTTGACCCATGTAGTTCCTGGAGCAACAGCAGGATCAATAACGTTAGCTGTATTGTATTCATTGAGGGGAGGACTAGGAATAGGATCTGTTGGATTAAGCAATGCCGTTACTGAGGCATTTAGTCCCTTTGCTAAAAATTGTTGAATTTCACTATGCTTAGCACCAAAAAGCACTCTATTTAATAAATGAGTCGTGGTTTGCTTCGTCCAAGGGCCTTGATAGGTTTCAAGTCCTTTACTACTGGAAAGGGGGCTTAGCGGCATGCAAGTGATTTGTTAGCAATTTAGACCAATAACAAATTCAAAAGTTTAAAACGTTTGCTTTTTTCTCTGTCTATATTTTTTTTGCATCGTAAATGAAATTATCTTTAAAGCAATTCTAATAATATACAATATGAAAATGATTAAATTAATATGTATCACATTGATAATCCCGTTTTTAGGAATAAGTCAATCTATTGATAAATTAATCACCAAGTCTGAGACAGAGAGGATTGAGCGTGTTTTAGCTTCAGACGAAATGGAAGGTCGCAGAACTTTTAGTCCGGGTATTGATAAAGCAGCAGCATTTATTGCCAAGGAATTTGAGGCCACAGGATTAAAGTCTGTCAAAGGAGATAATAATTTCTTACAATCATTTTCTATTAATAGACCAAAATTCATCAGCTTGTCTGCAAGTATGGATGGCGCCACTATTGATACCAAGCAAGTTATTGTCGTGACCATTGAACCAGAAATCAAGATCACAGAAATTTCCGGATATGCTGTATCAAAAATTGCAGCAGGTGAAAATTTAAATCAGGCAGCATCAAAAATGATTGGTGCAAATCAAAAAACGATTGTGTTAGTGGATGAGTCGCATGCGCAAAATTTTGGACGATTAGTACGCTTTAAAAATAATTTAGCTTCCAATCAAGCGACCGTGGTATTTATATTAACCAATACCACACCAGTAAAATATGCGATACAAGCTATTCATCAAATTGAGACCATGGCTTTAGCAAATGTCGTGGCTATGATTCCTGGAAAAACTTTACCAAATGAATATGTAATTTTCTCTGGTCATTATGATCATTTAGGCATCAATGCAAAAAACATGATTAATGGAGATTCTATCTACAATGGCGCAAACGATGATGCCGCTGGAACAACAGCTATGATTATGTTATCAAAATATTATAAAGCACTTAATAATAATGCACGAACAATTTTGTTTGCTGCATTCACTGCTGAAGAAGTAGGTGGATATGGCGCTCAATATTTTTCAAAACAATTGGATCCAAGTAAAGTGGTTGCGATGTTTAATATCGAAATGATTGGAACGGAAAGTAAGTGGGGCAAGAATAGTGCTTATATCACGGGATTTGACAAGACCAATATGGGTGCTATTTTGCAAAAAAACTTAGAAGGATCCAGTTTTAAATTTTATCCAGATCCTTATACAGAACAAAATTTATTTTATCGTTCGGATAACGCAACGCTTGCTAGATTGGGTGTAGCGGCGCATACCATCTCTACTTCTAAAATGGATTCAGAACCTAATTACCATAAAGCGTCGGATCAAATAGAAACTTTAGACTTAGACAACATGAATGAAATCATTAAAGCAATAGCGATTAGTGCGGGGTCTATTGTTGCAGGAAAAGATACTCCAACAAGGGTAGATACTTCGCAACTAAAATAATTTAAAGAGACCTCTTTTATGAAAAAGCAATTTGTACTTTTTTTTCTTTGTCTTGGTATTACCGCAACTGCGCAAGTAAAAACTTATTTTCCGCCTGCAAACAATTGGGAAAGAAAAACACTAACTATTTTAAATATAGATAGTAGTTTAATGCATCAAGCGATTCAATTCGCTTTAACGCATGAGACAAAATTTCCTAAAAATTTAATGCTTACACAAGCAATGCAATTTGGAAAGGAACCCTTTTCGGATCCTATTGGACCAATGGCAGATCGTGGTCCAAGTTCGGGTGTCATTGTATACAAAGGCTATATCATTGCAGAATGGGGTAATGCAAATGCGGTAGAAATGGTGCACAGTGTAACTAAGACTTTTTTATCTACTGTAGTAGGTTTAGCAGTTGAAAAAGGATTGATTCATTCTATCAACGATAAAGTATACCCTTATCTTCCTCCAATTGAACTTGCCAATACGCCAATAACATCAGATCTAAATCCTATCACTCAAAACTCATTCATCTATCCCTTTGACACCGAACATAACAAAAAAATAAACTGGGAACATTTATTAAGACAAACAAGCGATTGGGAAGGTGTCTTATGGGGCAAGCCTGATTGGGCAGACAGGCCTTCTGATAAACCAGAAGAGTGGACTACAAGAAAACGCTTTGAGCCAGGCACAGTCTACAAATACAATGACACTAGAGTCAATGCATTGGCATTAGCGGCAACTACAATTTGGAGAAAGCCCTTGCCAGAAGTGTTAAGGGAACAAGTAATGCAACCTATTGGCGCATCCAATACATGGGCATGGACAGGCTATAAAAATGCATGGATTGTATTGGATGGTAAGATGATTCAGTCGGTAAGTGGCGGTGGTCATTTTGGTGGGGGTATGTTTATCAATGCCTATGATATGGCAAGATTTGGTTTGCTCACTTTAAGAAATGGTAATTGGAATGGCAGACAAATTATTCCAGAGGATTGGATCAAAAAATCAAAGACAGCATCAACCACAAATACGGGTTATGGCTTTATGAATTATTTTTTAAACACGGATAAAAAAATGTACCCATCTGCACCTGCTACTGCATATGCGTTCCTAGGTAATGGCACCAATGCTATTTATGTTGATCAAGAACATGATTTAGTTGTTGTCATTAAATGGATGGACGACAAATCAGTTGATGGGTTCTTAAAATTAGTATTGACTTCGTTACCCAAGTAAATTTTAAATCTCACAAATCATGAAAAAGAAAATTTTAGCTGCCTTATTAATTCTAAGTATTTCACAATACTCGTCTAATGCACAATCCTTAAATGCAGCAGGATTTTCTGATTCCGAAAATGAAGTCAAGCAAGTGATTCAAAATATGTTTCGTGCAATGCAACAAGCAGACACTAGTTTATTAAAAACTTGTTTTTCTGATCATGTTATTTTTCAAACTATTTTAAATAAACCAGAGGGCGCCTTGATTAAAACAGAATCTGTCAATAATTTTATCCAAAGTATTGGCAAGCAAACGCCCAATGTATTAGATGAAAGAATTGAATTTGGTGCGATCCAAATTGATCCTTTAATGGCTACAGTATGGACGCCCTATACATTTTATTATAAAGGCCAATACTCCCATAAAGGTGTAAATAGTTTTCAGTTAGTTAAATTAAAAGAAGGCTGGAAGATCCAATACTTAATTGATACAAGGTATTATTAATCAACAAGACCAAACACCTAATAACCGGAGGCTTTCAATTGTTTTTGAAATTGCTGAGGCTGATTGGTTGTGATCCATTCTACTCCTTGTTCTTTTAAAATTGCTAAATCAGATAATTCATTCACAGTCCAGCTACCAATTTTCAATCCTGCTTTTTTAGCAGTTACACTTAACTGACTATTCATTTTAAATGCCGTATAATGTAAATTAATGCCGTCAAATTTATTTTGTACAATAGCGTCAATGCTCATGTCAGACTCAAGATACAATACGGTTGCTTTTGGCTGTTTTTCTTTTATCCATCTTAGAATATCTTGACTAAAGCTAATATAGACAATGCGTTTTTCAATTTTTAATTTTTTTGCCAAGGCTAAGGTTTCAATGGTGGCTAAATAGTCTTGTTCCTTGTCTTTAATTGCCGCTTTGATTTCACAAATCAGCAAAGTCTTGTGTTTGTCTTTTGTACCGGTTAAAAAATATTGTTCTAGGGTTGGTAAAGATTCGCCATTGGACAATTTCTTACTGTTTAAAAATGCATAGGTATTCGTTTGGATGGTATCACCAAAATGCACGGGGTCATGGTTTACAACAAGTACACCATCTAAAGTTCTTCTAACATCAAATTCTGCACCATCAAATTTAAGGGCAATCGCTTTTTCTAAAGATGCAATTGAATTTTCGGGTAAGTTAAACTCTTTCCATGCACCACGATGTGCAATGATTTTAGTTTTTTGGGCGTTGACTGTTTGCATAGCTAGTATTAAAAAAAGCGTATAAAATAGTTTAATCACAAAAGATCGATTTCGCATAACTGAATAAGATAATTAATAATAAAGTTTAGTTAATTTACAATTTGACCAAATCTTTAACCTTAGTTTAAGTATTAAGGTACTAAAATAATATTAGTTAAACAGCATTTACTATATTTTCATATTTACTTAACTTTGCGCTCTTCAAAACCCTGTATGAACAACCATATCCAGCAATTAAAATTAGCGATAGAACCAAGTAGAACTCAGTTATTACAGCATCCCGTATACCATCAGATACAGACATTGTCTGAATTACAAAAATTTGCAGAAGTGCATGTGTTTGCAGTATGGGATTTTATGAGTTTACTTAAATCCTTGCAGCAAAAATTAACCTGTGTGCAAACCCCTTGGGTGCCTGTTGGATCGGCCAATACTAGGTATTTAATCAATGAAATTGTACTAGGTGAAGAATCCGATGTAGATGCTTTTGACAATCGTATCAGTCATTTTGAATTGTATCAACAAGCAATGCGTCAAATGGGAGCGTCCGCTAATGCTATCGAAAGATTGATACAATCGCTTCAGTCGGGTACTACTATAGAAGCGGCCATTCAACAATTGAATTGCGCCGATTCCGTAAAAGCCTTCTTGAACTTTACATTTAAGATTGTAAACCATGCACCAGCGCATGTGCAAGCAGCTGTATTTACATTTGGGAGAGAGGATTTAATCCCAGATATGTTTACACGTTTGCTAGAAAAATTAGTAGCTGAAGCACCAGAAAAAGTATCCATTTTTAAATACTATATCGAGCGACATATCGAAGTAGATGGTGGACATCATAGCCATCTTGCTTTGGAAATGGTATCAGAGCTTTGTGGAGAAGATAATGTGAAATGGAAAGAAGCAGAACAAGCATCTATTGAAGCTTTACAAATACGCGCTCAGCTTTGGGACGCAGTAATCGCATAATCAAACTATCATCGGGAAAATAGCTAGCAATTTTTATATTGCTTCAAACTCCCCTTTCTCTGTATTTTTTCTGACTTTATCTGCTTCAAAATATTTGCCATTCATGGCAATATAAACGCCAGTTGGAAGTACTTGTGTGAATGCGAGCGCACTACCTAAATTGAATAAACCATCCGAACTACCAAACTTATAAGGAATCATTGCACCCGTAAGTACAATTGATTTATTGGGGCAATGTTTTTGTAAATATAGCGCTGTGATGGTCATCGTATCAGTACCATGTGTGATCACAATCCTTTCCGAAGCTGTAGCATTGCATGCTGAAGCAATGAGTGCTCGATCGGCTTCCACAAAATCAAGACTATCTTTCATCATTAAGGTATCAATGAAGAGATTTAAATTACTTCTACCTAAATGAAGCATTTCATGTAAATGCGTTTCTTTGAAATAAAGATTACCGTTTAACTCATTGTACGCTTTATCAAATGTGCCGCCAGTTACAAAAACTTGTATATTTAATTTCATGCATTCATTATTTTGGATCTATCCACATATCCTTTCTGTCTAACCATTTGTTATCAGAAAAGGATTCCTTACTTGCCAAAGTTCGTGTATATTTTGGACTACGCTCGGTAGAATTTGCTTGATAACCAACATAACCCATAATGCTTAAGGCCTTGCTTAAATAGGTTTCACCTGGATTACCTAAAGTTTTATAAGGTAGCACATTGTCTTTTAAAATATAATTTGGTGTAAATCCACTTACTGTGCCATAATTGGATTCTTTATTTGCATTCTCTGTAAGAAAACTAATTGGTTGTAGTCCATAATCCCATTTCTTGGTAGGGTGAGGTATTGAAAATGAGCCTACATTTTTTCCATAGGTATTTTCTCCAATTAAAATCACTTCCATAAATGGCTTTAAATTATTAATGACCAATTCACTTGCAGAAGCAGTATTGCCAGCAGTTAAAACAAAGACACGATTTAGTGTACCTAGGTTATTAGGTTCGGATTTGAATAAAGTTTCAAAAGCACTTGCCCCTTCATTTTTTTCTAAATAGGCTGTATAGCCAGCATTGAAAACTTTTTTATTCATCAATTTTCCTACTCTTGCCGCAGCATCTTTTACAGTTAAGTTTGTAATTAAATCCGAAGAGACCACATAGCCGCCACCATTGTATCTAAAGTCTAAAACTAATTCATTTACTCCTGCAGATTTGAAGCGACCAAATATCGCCCTCAAGCTATCATCAAAACTTGTTAAAAACTGACTGTATGCAAGGTAGCCCACTTTTTTACCAGACCATGCAATAATCGTATCAGCTAAAATTGGATTTGTTTGTAATTGTACTTTTGTCACTGTAACAGATTTTCCATTGGAGACAAATGCGTCATTGGCGAAATCTCCAAGTCCAAGTTTTAAAGTCTGGTTAGATAAAATGGTTGTGTAATTTGAATTTGTGATAGTTTGATCATCTACTTTTAATATGATATCCCCTCTTTTTAATCCAGCTTTCTCACCAGGGCTTCCTTTTAATACATAAGCAATTACAAATGCAAGACTTGTATTTGTATTATCTGTATAAAATGCATTGTTTTTAATGCCTAATACAGTAGTCACACCATTTAGTTGATTTTGTAAATTGGTATAGCTTTCGTCTATCCAGGAAAAACGATCTATTTTACCATAATCATTTAAAAGTGTATAAAAATAATCAGTTGGCTTAGCGGAAGTATTTGAGCTTGTTAGGCTTGGCATTTTATCATTCCATAAATAATAAGCACTCATCACTTCGTGAATCCATTTATTAGCCTCCGTATTTGGATTAGTCGTTGTTGTTGGAGGATTAGTGGTAGTGGTATTGGTTGCTTTTGGTGCCTCTGCTTCTTTTTTACAAGCAAAAATTAAAGTTGAAAGGGCCAGGATAAATAGTATTTTTTTCATGCGATTAAAATGTTTCAGCATAAATTTAATAAAACTATTGTTAACACAAAGAAAAAATAAGTGCTACTAACTAATTAGACAATTATTATTGTCTAATTTTGTGTACTTAGACTAGCCAAAAAGGCCAACAAATTTACTCCAATGCTTAATAACCGACCAATCCACATAAAATGAGAAAATGCTCCATAGTAACTATCTTAACATTCCTTTCCTTAACCATTTTGGTATCAAGCAATGCACAAAACAATACCTATTTTGCAGAAGTGGAACAATGGCACAGCATTAGAATCGCTGAATTAAAGCAACCCAATGGTTGGTTGAATTTGGAAGGATTATTTTGGCTAAAAAAAGGAACTAACAGTTTTGGTTCGGCCACTACAAATGATTTGGTATATAACAATCCTGCTTTTCCAAAGCATTTAGGTGATTTTATCTATGAAGATGGAAAAGTGTTTTGGAAGGATGCTGGCAAAGAAAAAATTATAATTAAAGACAATGCTGGACTTGTTGTTGCAAATTCCGAAATACTTAATTTATTAACTGCAACTGAAGGGAAATATATAAGCCAGTGGAAAGATTTTATTTGGGTGGTCATTCAAAGAGAAGACAAAGTAGGGTTACGATTTCGAAATTTAAAAGCAAAAACCTTATTAGAATTCAAAGGCATTGAAAGATTTCCTGTAGATGCAAAATGGCTAGTCAAAGCAAAAGTGATTCCTCGGGACCAGAATCGATTGATGATCATGAATGTGCTAGGACAAAATACAGCCCAAAAACATGGGGGCCAATTGGAATTTGACATTGAGGGAAAAACCTATCGTTTGGATGCTATTGATGAAGGAGGAAAAAAGTTATTGGTGACTTTTGCAGACGCTACCTCTGGAAAAACGACTTATGGATCGGGCAGGTTTTTATACATTGACAAACCGGACCTGGACGGATATACCTATATCGACTTCAACAATGCTTACAATCCTCCTTGTGCATTTACTGAATTTGCCACATGTCCGCTTCCGCCTCCACAAAACAGGTTGAGCATATCCATTCCCGCTGGCGAAAAAAAATATGGACAGCATTAAGCGCTCCATTAACTTTGGTGGCAAATGCAACAGCTCACAATATCCAATCCTCCTTTGATTGCCGTTATCGGTTTAGGCTACGTGGGCTTGCCCTTGGCTTTAGCATTTTCTAAAAAATATCAAGTCATTGGATATGACCTGGACAATGCAAGGGTGGATGCGCTTAAAAGAGGTGAGGATAACACATTAGAAAGCGCTATAGAGGATCTTAAAGCCGCTAATAATTTGGTCCTAACCAATGAACTTGCCTTGATTGCCGCTGCTACAATTTATATTGTTACGGTGCCTACCCCAGTGCATGCAGATAAAAGTCCTGACCTATCTTCCTTATTATTTGCCACATCTCAAATTGCGACTATATTAAAGCGTGGAGATATTGTGATTTATGAAAGTACGGTGTATCCAGGATGTACCGAAGAGGATTGCGTTCCTGTACTTGAAAAAAATTCGGGACTACAATTTAATACAGATTTTTATTGTGGTTATTCTCCCGAAAGAATTAATCCAGGAGACAAAGTAAATACCTTAACTAATATTCAAAAAATTACTTCAGGTTCTACACCCGAAATTGCAAAGTATATTGATCAGCTCTATGCAAGTATAATTACTGCAGGCACTTATGCTGCACCATCCATTAAAGTAGCGGAAGCTGCTAAGTCCATTGAAAATGCGCAGCGAGATATTAATATTTCATTTGTCAATGAATTGGCATTGATTTTTGATCGGATGGGCATTGATACAAATGAAGTCTTAGCAGCAGCAAGTACTAAATGGAATTTTTTACCATTCAAGCCAGGCTTAGTTGGAGGACATTGCATTGGCGTAGATCC
>JBIKJM010000105.1:0-5765 GCA_044360985.1 Sediminibacterium sp.
ATAACAAAGTATCCTATCATAATTTCAGACTATCAGCATAAGTTCAATCAAGTTACAGACGCATTACAAAAAGGGGATAGTTTTTTGATGAATTTAACCATCCCCACACCGGTTCAAAATACAGACAATTTTCAAACCTATTTTGACCATGCGAAATCTAAATATGTGATTTGGTTAAAAGAGGAATTTATCTCCTTCTCGCCCGAAACATTTATACAAATAGTAGCTGGAACCATTTCAACTTTTCCAATGAAAGGGACGATTGATGCAAGTTTGCACAATGCAAAAGAAGTGCTACTTAATGACCCTAAAGAATTAGCCGAGCATGCTACCATTGTAGATTTATTAAGAAATGATTTAAGCAGGGTAGCTTCCAAAGTGAGGGTCACTAATTTTAGGTACTACGAAGAGATTCCTACACAAAGCGGCAAGATTGGTCAAGTGAGTTCAGCTATACAAGGCGAATTACCAAATGACTATGCATCTAGAATTGGTAGTATTTTATATGATTTACTACCAGCAGGATCTGTATCTGGTGCGCCAAAAAAGAAAACAGCAGAATTGATTGCATCCATTGAGGAAACTGACCGCGGCTATTATACCGGTATTGCTGGCTATTTTGACGGCATGAACCTAGATAGTTGTGTGCTGATTCGTTACCTTGGTGCAGACCAAGTGTACCATAGTGGTGGCGGTATTACTTTTCAAAGTGATATGGCATCTGAATACCAAGAAATGATTAATAAAGTATATGTCCCAGTTTTTTGAGAGCATTTGTATTAACGATGGCGTTGCTGAAAATCTACATTTTCATCAGGCTAGGGTGAATAAAACCCTTAATGCTTTTGATGCATCTCATAACAGCATTGAATTAACGACGATTGTGCAGGAATTAGCATTACCTACGCTTGGTTTATTTAAACTTAGAATTTCCTATGATCTTAATGGCAACTATGAAGCCAAGTGTAATCCTTATCAATATAAGCAGATTAATGATTTTGCCTTAGTGGATATAAAAGGCCATCGTTACGATTATAAATATGCAAATAGAGATTGGATCAATGAAGCCTTAGCGCAATCTGGTAAAGACGAAATTATAATGCACGATGATGGCTTGATCAAAGACTGCTCTTATACGAATATTGTATTTTTCGATGGGGCAAATTGGTACACGCCTGAGTCGCCATTATTAGAAGGTACGCAACGCGCAAAATTAATTCAGGAGGGTATTATCATTACTAAAGCATTGCATGTAGATGAACTTCCAATTTTTCAAAAATTTAAATGCATCAATGCAATGATACATTGGGATATTGCAGTAGAATATAAAATTGATTTGATAAGTTAATTGCGCTCTATCTATAATCCAGTAATTTATTGGAAGTATAATTTAGAATATGCTTCCCTTAGCCCAATTCAATGCTATAAGCGTTTTTAAGAACTTCGTTTTGAGTTCATATCCTTTCAAGACAACTTCTATATATCTTATTTCTCTATTGTTCACTAAAAAGAGGCTACTCTCGCCAATTTCAAATCTTTCTAGTTCAACATCTAATAATCTTTTTGTATTATCAATACTCTTTAAATTAATTTTATACTGATTCCTAAATGCGCTTAAAGCAGCGTAATAAGTTTTAATTTTATTTTCTATTTCAAGTCTTGTTTGGCCTATTTCTAAATTCTGTTGATCAATTTTTATCTTTGCTTGTTTTAAATCTCCTCTTGCTTGTCTCAAAAATAAGGGTAACCCAAATTGCAAACCAGCTTTATAATTGTTATTATACAAAGCAGTATTCAATGGGTTAGTAAATTCATAGCCTTTGTTTAAGAAATTATAGTTAACTCTAAGGGTAGGCAATAAATTTTGAGTTTTATACAGCTTGTCAATTTGTAATATATCTGTCTTGAAAGCTAACATCTTAAGTTTTGGATGTATTTGATTGGCTTCTTCAATCACAGTTACTAAAGCTGGTACAGTAAATGCGTCTATATCTGCCTTCATCCAACTACTATCTGGTTGAATACTTTCGGTTAATTCATATGGCAATTCATTTTGATCCCATAAAAAATTACTTAGTTTACTTTGTTCTTCAATCAAGTCTGCCCAAGCCTGTGTTTGTAGGTTGAGTATATTCTGATATTGCACCACTCCCTCTACGGTATCAATTGCAGCGCGATCTCCTGCTTGATAGGATTGCTTAATAAATTCAAGTCTATCTTTTGTTTTATCTAAAACCTCAGTAAATAATTTTTGTTTTTGATAAGCATAAGTCCAAGACCAAAATGAACTTGCACCATCTAAATACAAGTCATTCACAACTAATTGCCTTTCGGCTTGGGTTAAATTCACCAAAATTTTACTTTGAGCTAAGTCCGATCTTCTTTTATCAATGATTAAGTCTTTCAATAACGGTATAGAAATGCCTACATAACTACTTTTACCAAATGTATTTTCGCCACTTAGTCGGTCTCCATAATTATTTTCGAGCCCCCCTTTAATTTCAATACCATACCAGGTTGGGATTTTCAATTCAGGATTAGAATAAAAAAAATAGTTTTTACCATCAAAAGTTTTCTGATCATTCGCAACATAAAAAGCTGGATCAAAAGCACCCCTTGTACTCAATAGACTTGCTTTTGAAAGATCAATTTTAAGCCCTGCCTGCTTGGCAATGGGATGGAATTGATTAATTAATTCAAATGTATTGCTAATACTCAATGTATTTTGGCTAAACGATACACTGGATATAAATAAAAGGATTTGAAATAAGAACAGTTTACTTCTTTTCATTTGTTTTTATGTCTTTTCCTTTTATTTCAATGGTATAAAAATCAGGAGGGAATCCATTCAATTGACGCCATAATTCATACCAAATTGGTACATCATTAAGCAGTGCGAATCCTTGAGCGCCGGTTCCAATTTTTAAATTGGATGGCCAATTTTTTTCTGTCATATCTGGAATGATCAATACTCTAAATTGACCATTTTCGTTTCTATTGGTTTCTATCGCGCTAATTTTTCCTGCAAAAGTACCATAGCTTGAGTTGGGCCATCCAGAGAATACAATAGCCGGGTAACCATCAAATTGTAAACGTACATCCTGTCCTTTATTGATAAGCGCCAAGTCCATTGGCTTTACAAATAATTCTACGGCATATTTGAAACTATTAGGTACAATCTCTACAATCATCTCTCCTTCTTTCACAATCTCATTGATACCTGCCTTCTTTGCCTTAATGATTTGTCCAGTTTGTGGAGCAAGTAACCATTTTTGACTACCACGAATACGGTAGTTGCTTAATTCATTTTCATTTTTTGCCACTTCAGCAATCACAGTACTCTTTTCTGTATTGGAGTTGGCAATATCTCCCTTTAACTTAAATAGTTTATCATTCACTTCTTGTTTAAGGGAATTTAAATCGATTCTTGCAATTAAAACATCTTGTTTTGTATTTAAGAATTTTTGTTGCTTTTCTTGAAATCCTGCTTTCGCCTTATTAAAACTTTGCGTTCTTCTTTCATAATCCACCAATGAAATAATACCATCGTTCAACATTTTTCCTGCACGATTGTACTGATTCGTACCCACTTCTAAATCAATTTTAGCCGCAGATAATTCTGCGCTATCAATTAATATCTTTCTTTCTAATTGTTGTATTTTATTTTTAATGGCAGCTTCCTGTAGTTTAAAGCCAGCTTCAATAGCAACGAGCTGACCGTTGATATTGGTAATTTTACTATCATAGAAATCTACCTTTTGTTTTTTAGCAGTTAATTGATCATTTGTTCTTTCAATCAATCTTGGATCCAAATAATCATCCTTGGTATCTGCTAATTCAACAATAGTATCTCCTTTTTGAACAAAATCACCTTCTTTCACCCACCATTTAATGATCTTACCAGGTATAATACTATTAATTTGTTGAGGTCTTTGTTCTTGAAACTGCGTTGTTACAATACCTGAGGTATTGATATTCTGAGTCCAGGGCACAAATAAAATAAATACCAGTACAAAAAATAATCCCCAGAAAATATTTTTAATTCTGCTCTCAATATCTACACTATAAATTGAATTATATGCAGAATATTTTTTACCAGTTTCTTCGTCTATAGTATCAATTTCTTTTTTCATGCAATTCTAATTTGAAACATTTGTATTTTGAATCGATTGAATCTGCCCTTTATCAAGGTGAATGACCATATCACATTTAGCAATTAGCGCTGGATCGTTTGTTGTAAAAATGATGGTGACATCCTTGAGGCCAAACAAATAATTCTTCAGATATTGTTTATCATCGGCTGCTATCAGCTTCATTGGCTCATCCAATAACAACAATGCTGGTTGATTAAGCAAAGACCTAGCAATCAATAGCTTTTGAACACTTGATGAACTAAGCTGCTTTCCAGTTGGTTCTAAATGAGTATCAAATCCCTTGCTTAAACTTTTATAAAAATTATCTAAACCAACGATTTTGAAAGTATCCAATACATCTTGTTCTTTAACTTCCTTGTTGCCTAGCGTGATATTCTCCCATAAACTTGCAGAGAAGATATCTTGCTTTTGCATATAGATTCCAATATTATTTCTTAAGGTATTTAAGTTATAGTTATTGATAGGAACTTGGTCAAAACTTAAATCACCTTCAAAATCTTGGAAAACACCCGTAAGCATTCTCAATAAAACTGTTTTACCAGAGTCGCCATCTCCTGTGATAGCTACTTTTTGCCCTGGTTTTATAAGAAAGCTAATATTTTTAAGGATAGGCGTTTTTTCAAAACCAAAGCTTAAATTTTTGGCTTCAATTTCAATACCTTGTTTTTTAACAAATTCGTAACTGCCTTCTTCGTCAATTGGCTTTTCTGTTATTTTATTTATTTTCTCTACGCTAGTTAGTAAGTCATATACCGTCTCCAAGCTCACAATCAATTTCTCAACTGCATTCATGATGGTTAAAATGATGATTTCTGCTGCTATAAATTGTCCAATATTAATTTCTTGACGAATTAATAAAATACCTCCCACAATCAACATAGCAGCAGTGATGAGTATTTTAAAAACAACCAATGACCAATATTGTAATTTTAAAATTTGAAAATGCCTATTTCTGGAATGTAAATAGCCTTCTAATAAATGATTTGTCTTTTCTAAATGTAGATTGAATGAATTAAAAAATTTAAAAGTTTTGATGCCTCTTGCTATTTCTTGTACCCAACCTCCTAGATCATATTTATAATTACTTTCCTCTAATGACGCTTCAAACCCTTTTGGCGAAGAGATATACAATATCAAGTATAATACAACAAGTAGAATTATACCAAACACAATGAACACTGAATTATAAAATGCTAATAAGATTAATCCAAAACATAATTGAATGACTGCTGTTGGTATATCAAGTAATAATTTTGCCAAACTTTTTTGTAAAGTAGGAATATCAAAAAAACGATTGACCAATTCAGGTAAATGGAATTGATCAATGGATATTACATTGAGCTTTGGAATTCTATAAGAAAACTCAAAAGAGAATCTGGTGAAAATCTTTTGTTGAATTTTCTCCACAATCTTCATTTGGTTGATTTTCAACATTCCAGTAAATAGCACACCCAATACGACTAAAAGAATCAAAACCCACATAGAGGCAGGGAGTTGTTTTCGTCCTGTGGCCACAATCGCAAAATTGATGATGGCCTGAATACCTAATGGCAGGGAGAGCTGGATCAACCCCGAAAGAATTGATAGTAAATACAAGGCTGTAATTTCTTT
>JBIKJM010000106.1:0-5723 GCA_044360985.1 Sediminibacterium sp.
CAAAGACCTTGATTTTAAACGGCGATATCATTGATATCTGGCAGTTTAACAAGCGTTATTTTCCTGCAAGTCATATGGCAGTCATCAAGCGTATTTTTAGTATGGCTAGTAAAGGCACCAGAGTGGTCTACATTACTGGTAATCATGATGAAGCTTTAAGAAAATATGCCAATTTTGAAATGGGAAACATACAATTGACCGATAAAATTGTATTTGAAATCAATGGCGAAAAAAATTGGGTTTTCCATGGGGATGTATTTGATAGAACAACCATGGGCAGCGCCAAATTATTAGCTAAACTAGGTGGCTATGGTTATGATTTATTAATCCTGATAAATAGTATTGTGAATTATTTTTGTACGCTTCTTGGACGTGAAAAAATGAGTATCAGCAAACAAGTTAAAAACGGCGTAAAAAAAGCAGTTTCATGGATCAATAATTTCGAACAAACAGCGTCAGAATTAGCGATAGAGAATGGATATAAATATGTGATTTGTGGACATATTCATCAACCACAACACCGTATTGTGACGACTGATAAAGGAAGTGTCACCTATTTAAATAGTGGAGATTGGATTGAAAATTTGACCGCATTAGAATATGCAGATAAAAATTGGACATTATACCAATATGATCCTAACCAATTTGAGAAAGCAGAATCCAAAAAACTAACTAAAATAGTTAATTTACAAGAAGAGCTTACTGTATTAACCAATGAAGTAGCATTTCAAGTATCTATCTAATGAATATTCTTTACGCAGTTCAAGGTACTGGGAATGGTCATATTAGTAGAGCCATTCAACTCTATCCATTTTTAAAAACATATGGCAATATTGACTTCTTCATTAGTGGATCTAATGCCGATCTAAAAACCGATTTACCAGTTATTGGAAGAAGTAAAGGGATTAGTCTTTTTTATAAAGCGACTGGGGGTTTGGATTATTTAAAAATTATTAGATCATTTTCTTTCAAGATTTTTGTAGACGCCTATAAATTACCTGTCAATAAGTATGACTTGGTCATCAACGATTTTGACTTTGTAACTTCTTTAGCTTGTTTATTTAGGAAAAAAAAGAGTGTACAGTTTGGACACCAAGCAAGTTTCCAAAGCAATAAAACACCAAGAGCAAAAACGAACAATTTTTTTGGAGAATTTATTTTAAAGCATTTTGTAAAAAGCACACATTACCTTGGCTTACATTTTAAAGCTTACGATGATGCAGTGTTTAATCCAATTATCAAACAAGAAATCATTGATGCTACACCAACCGATGATGGTCATATATCGGTGTATTTACCGCATTATTCCATTGCGTATTTGGAACCCTACTTTTTAGCTCAATCAAAACATCATTTTGAAGTTTTTAGCGCAGAAGTATCATCCATAAGAAATTATAAAAATATTATATACTTTCCTATCAGTAATAGTGGATTTACTAAAAGCATGATCAGGTCACATGCGGTCATTACTGGCGGTGGTTTTGAAACACCTGCAGAAGCAATGTATATGAATAAAAAGGTGTTAAGCATCCCTATTTCCAAGCATTATGAGCAATTATCGAACGCTGCTGCACTATCTGACTTAGGCGTAAAAGTATTATTACAGATAGACCAAGACTTTCACACTATATTTACAGACTGGATCAATCATACAGCGCCTGTAAAACTAGATTTAACCCATTCCACAAAAGAGATTGTCGCCCAATTAATTAAAAAAACACAAAACAGTTAACGATGTACAAGATTTTAAATCAAGAAAAAGAAACAGTTGCGTATATTCAAAACATGATGATCTTGAACAAAAAAAAAGAGAAAGTAATTGGCTTAGTAATTGGTGATTGCTTTTTTGGGAATGACACAAAAGTGATTGGTAAAATCATCGACCAAAAAGTGTACTTATTAAATGGAGACATCATTGGTACAATAGAAGCCAATAAAGATAAAAAAGACCCCGAGCTTAAAAAAGGTTTGATGCTAGAAGCTTGGGAAATTTTGAGCAATATCAAAAGTCATACTTCTGATTGGATTACCATTTCAAAAAAATGGTCTAAAAAATCTTTTATCGAAGTGTTGCTTTAATTTAGCTAACCATCCTAATATACAACTCCTCTACTTTTTTTCTTGCCCAGGGAGTTTTGCGTAAAAATTTTAAGCTGGATTGAATGCTTGGATCGATATTGAAACAGTTGATGGGGATATGCTGTCCTAAATCCTCCCATCCAAAATGACGAACTAGCTCCTCGATAATAAAGGCGAGCGTTTTGCCGTGTAATGGGTCTTTATGCGTTTGTTCCATACACAATATTAAGTAATTTGCCGCTATGAATGCAGACCGGTACTTTTTATTGAATAAGCCAATGAATATGGTGTCTCAATTTGTGAGCACGCACAAGGTGCAACTACTTTCAGATATTGATTTTAATTTTCCGGAGGGTACACATGCAATAGGCAGGCTCGACCAAATGTCGGAGGGCTTATTATTATTAACGACTAATAAAAAAATCACAAAATTATTGTTTCAAGGAATGCGTCCGCATGTGAGGACTTATCTAGTACAAGTAAAAAATAAAGTAAGCAACGCAACGCTTGAAAATTTGCAAAATGGCGTAGACATCTCAGCGCCGAATGGCAGCACTTATACTACCACGCCTTGCAAAGTGGATATCATTGAGCCACCAAAAAACTTGTGGGAGAATGGAATTGTTTTACACGAAAATCAACAATCAGATTGGTTGCGCATTGAATTAACAGAAGGTAAATATCATCAGGTCCGTAAAATGGTTGCCACCATGCACCACCGGTGCATCCGTTTAGTAAGGTGGTCTATAGAAGACTTAACTGTTAAATCTATCTTACCTGGGCAAGTGCAAGAAGTGGACGAGACTTATTTTTTTAAAGCACTTAATTTGTAATTAAAATCTAGTTCACTAAAACCAATCTTTAAATTTACTCAAGTCTACATTGCCACCTGTTAAAATAATACCTACTTTTTTTCCTTTAAATAAGTCTGGATTTTTTAATACAGCAGCGAGTGGCACAGCACAGCTTGGCTCAATAATAATTTTCATTCTTTCATACACCAATCTCAGCGCAGCTTTAATTTCATCTTCTGACACCAATAAAATATCAGCAACATGCGCTTGAATAATTTCAAGTGTGCGTTCACTTAAGGTCGTTAATAAGCCATCTGCAATGGTATTAACAAATGGTGCTTTTTCTACTTTCCCTGATTGGATACTTAATACGGCATCTGCGGCGCCTTCTGGTTCACCAGCATATACTTTTAATCCTGGTTTAAAATAATGCGCGCCTAAACAAGTGCCAGATAATAACCCACCACCACCAACAGGAGTCACAACGATATCTACATCCGGCATTGCCTCAATCATTTCTTTTACACAAGTAGCTTGCCCAGTAATGACTTCGTCATTGTCATAGGGATGAATAAATGTGGCGCCAGTTTGATCTACAATTGATTGTAAAGTGGACTCTCTTGATGCTTGATTTGATGCACAAATAGTGACTTCGGCGCCATATCCTCTCACTGCATTTACTTTTACTCGTGGGGATGATTCTGGCATCACGATATAAGCTTTGATCCCTAACATTTTTGCTGCAAAAGCCAATGCCTGCGCGTGGTTACCAGAAGAGTGTGTAGCAACACCTTTTTCCAATTGTGCCTTTGTTAATTGCAGACTTGCATTCATACCACCTCTTATTTTAAATGCGCCAATTTTTTGAAAATTCTCACATTTGAAATAGAGGTCTAATCCATACAGCTCATTGATACTTTTACAAGTCATCATCGGCGTATTGTGAATATAAGGTTTGATACGAATCGCTGCAGCTTCGATGGAGGCTTTTGTAATTTTCATAAATTGAATTTAAACAATATTTCCTTATCTTGAAGGATGCAAACTGAACATAAAAAAATTGGCATATGGACAAGTACTTCGCTTGTTGTTGGGAGTATGATTGGTGCAGGTGTTTTTTTAATGCCTTCGGCCTTAGCTAGTTTTGGCAGTATCAGTTTAATTGGTTGGGTATGTTCTGCAATGGGTGCGATTTTGATTGCAAAAGTATTTGCCAACCTCAGCAAATTGATTCCATCATCGGATGGCGGCCCTTATGCTTTTACAAAAGCAGGACTTGGCGATTTTGCAGGATTTTTAGTAGGATGGGGTTATTTAATTTCTGTCTGGACAACCAATGCAGCTATTGCGGTGTCTTTGGTAAGTGCATTGAGTACTTTTTTTCCTATACTGGCTCAAAATCCAAGCGTCGCTTTAGTAACTGGACTGGCCTGTCTTTGGTTACTGACTTGGGTGAATACCTTGGGGGTATTTGCTTCTGGAAGAGTGCAATTAATGACCACTATACTTAAAATAGTACCACTTGTGTTAGTGGCAATTGGTGGAATTTTATTTATAAATCTACAAAATTTAACACCATTTAATATGAGTGGGACAAGCAGCTGGCAAGCCATTACTGCGACCACCACTTTAACTTTTTTTGCTTTTTTAGGAATTGAATGTGCCACCATTCCTTCTAGTAGTGTAGACAATCCAGGAGAAAATATTTCAAAAGCAACCATGCGTGGTGTCTGGATTGCTGCTGCAATTTATATTTTTAGCACTGCAGCCATTATGGGGATGATTCCTGCAAGTCAATTACAAAATTCTATTACGCCATTTGCAGATGCTGCCGAAAAAATTTATGGGTATGGTGCAAAGTATTGGGTGAGCGCAGGCGCTGCCATTGCTGCATTTGGGGCATTGAATGGATTTGTACTTGTACAAGGACAAATGCCCTTTGCGATGGCAAAGGATAAATTATTCCCTGCATTTTTTGCAAAGCAAAATCGTAAAGGAGTGCCTGCTAATGGCGTGATTGTTTCCAGCATCATTATCACATTATTGATGTTTATGAACAATTCAAAAAATTTAGCTGGTCAATTTAAGTTGCTAATACTACTCTCTACATTTTTTACTTTACTACCTTATTTATTAACGACCGTGTCTTATTTAATTGTTCGAGCAAAACAGGCAACAACCTATACTAGAACCAAAACAATTACAGCTATAGTAATAAGTATACTTGCATTTACTTTTTCCATGTGGATGATCATTGGTTCTGGACAGGAAATTGTATACTGGGGATTCATCATGCTCATGATGGGGGTGCCATTTTATGTTTATATGGTCTATAAAAAGTAGTGTCAAATTTGTGTAAATTCTTCAACAAAATAGCTTTTATAATTGTTTAGCTTCTATATTCGTATTTCATGAAAAAAAGGATTATTGGAATTTTATTGACTTTAGTGGTGGCAACCCAGGTTTTCCCTGTGGATGGGCTCCGCTTTTGGTCTAATTTAGTTCAATCGAATGATCATTCAATCACAGCTACTATTCTTGCTCTTGAAGAAGAGGAAGTTGAGGAAATTCAATACAAGGTCAAAAACATGGAATCCAACCATTCGATGTATTTTGAAAGCCAAATGGCATCCATGCTTTTAAGTTCCAAGTATCCTATTTTTGTCCATTTAGGTAAAGTCATCGACAGAAATAGTCCAATTCTTATCCCTCCTCCCAATACGGTTATTTAAGTAATTAAAAACTTTGACTCATAGTCATTCGTCATTGGCAATTGTTCAATTGACATGAAGTCATCATTTTCATTATTCATTTCAGATTATTACTCAGATACATGACTTGTAATTTGTA